>JAJFGY010000100.1 GCA_021775935.1 Alphaproteobacteria bacterium | reverse complement strand
CGCCGACCCTCTCGGTGTAAACGAGATGCTCTCCCAGCTGAGCTAACCGCCCGCTCAGAAATGTCTGAAGCGCCGCCGACATTAGTCATGGAAATCCCCGCGTCAAGTAGCAATTGCGCGCTTTCTGCCGCAGTGAGGTTTTGACCTCCATGTTGTAGGCTTATGCCCGGGTCACAAATGGGGTTGAACCATGAAATTCGCCATCAGGTTGCTGGGTATCATCGCTCTCGGGCTCGTTTTAGCGCTTGGGTGGCTCTCTTGGCCAACCTCAACACCTGCCATTTCCGATGCGCGAGGCGGTGCTGTGCCAAACAGCATCGCTGAAGAGGAATGGATCGAGGTCAACGGGCTTCGCCAGTGGACCCTTACCCGTGGACGGGACAAGGACGCCCCAATCCTGCTCGTCCTTCATGGGGGACCGGGTGCGGGAGAGTTCGCCTTTTTTCGCGCCTATAACAGCAATCTGGAAGACGCATTCATCGTCGTCCATTGGGACCAACGTGGCGCGGGAAAAAGCTTTGACCCTGATGCAACGCCCGCAGAAACCATGAACGTTCCGCAATTCATATCTGACATTGATGTGGTTGTTGATCACCTCAGAGAAAAGTTCGGGCGTGATCGCATTACGATCCTTGGGCATTCATGGGGGTCACTCTTGGGCACAATGTATGTCGCGGCCCACCCGGAGAAAATCTCAGGGTATATTGGGACGGGTCAGATCTCTGACATGGCGAACAATGAAGCCTATTCCTATGCTTTTGCTCTTTCTGAAGCAGAGCGGCGCGTCAATGAAGAGGCAATTGAGGAGCTCAATAGCATCGGCGCTCCCCCCTATGGTGTCGCCGAGACACTTGTTCAGCGAGGATGGCTAACAGAGTTTGGGGGCGGCCTGACACATGATGGGCGCTCACAGGCAACGCTCGCCTGGACTGCGTTGTCCGTGCCTGAATTCAACTTGCTTGATCTTATTGCCCTTGTACGGAGCGCCCTCTTCTCAATGGATCACATGTGGGACCAAATTGGTCACCTCAACCTAGACCAGACCCATCTGTCATTTGATGTGCCTGTCTTCTTCATCCTGGGCCGCTACGATCACCAGACACCATCAGAGCTTGCCGAACTTTACTTCGACAGACTGACGGCCCCTGACAAGAAGCTCTTTTACTTCGAAAATTCTGCTCATGCTCCTCCCTGGGAGGAACCGGAACGATTTTTCGATGTGATGGCCAATGACATCAAGCCGCGATTGCTCACGGACCGGTAACGCTCTATCGACCGGGTATGCCTACTACGTCAGCTTTAAAGCGGTAGAGATAGTAAGGCGCTGCCGCTTCGATATGGGATCTGGATTGCAGCATTTGATCTGGGATCGCGCTGTCTGTGAAATAGTAAAATCCATCACCACCATATGAGATCCCATCAGCCCAACGAACGCGGTCACTCTTTATAAGTGTTTCCAGCTTGCCATCGGGGTTCATGCGCGCGACACCGCCATGCTCGACATCGGTGATATAGATATTGTCTTCCACATCGATACTCAGGCCGTCACTGAGTGGCTTGTCACCGACTCGCTCGACGGCTTGCGCGACAACTGCCTGCGCAACGTTAGGTGTTTGGAGAACCGACGTCGGCACGCGAAACAGACCATCATGGGTCATCGCGCCGTAGTAGACATACGCGCCGTCCGCATCGACGACGATGCCGTCTATACCCGGCTTGAGCGCAATCAATCCGCCGAAGAATGTCATGGTCTTTATTGGATTTTCGATGATCCAATCTTGCGCCAAGACGGACGGGTGATCCTCCAAAACCCTCCAGGCTTCACCTCTTTCAACATCGTAGACAACAAGTGCGGGGTTTTTTCCGAAGAAGCTAACATCGGCGATGTAGATATGCTTCCCGTCCGGGGAGACCGTGAGATCATTCAGAAAGGACGCCCACTCGCCAACATCCTTGCTGAAAGTGTATTCGTGAATGACGCTGCCCGTCGCGAGATCAAATGCGGTTAGGGATGCTCCTGCAAACCCATGGTTTCCATGGTCAATGACCCAAAGACGATTTTGTTGATCGATTGTCAGCCCCAGTGCTGTGACGAACCGGTGCCGTGAAACCTCTTCATTTGGATAGGGTACTGCCTCACCATCCTTCACCTCATACAGTACGGGACCCACCGGTCCTGACTCCGGGTGCACTGTGAAAAAGATCCGCCCATCTTCCGATGCAGCTACGTTCCCAAAGGGTTCTGGATACGCGAGCACTGTTTCCAGCGCCTCTTCTTCGAACAGTGGGGCAGTCGACAGATCCGGATAAGGCTCCCCGCCGCCAAAGCGGGGGTAGAGCATGAGTGCGACGAGCGCGATCACCGCAATCATTGCGAGGGCGCTATTACGAATCCAAACCATATCCATCTCCTTGCCGAAGGCTTTTCCTGCCCGTAAGCTGGCGATTGTGGTTTCCAATAGCAACTAGGTACCTAAAAGTGCCCATATCAAAAATTGACATAAACGAAGCCCCCGCAAACGCCGCATGGCAGGATGATGAAGGCTTTTGGGCAAAGCTTGAGGAGGCAGGAGCCGACCCAGAATGCGATATCCGCCGACTATTACGCGTCGTGTTGAACCGGTGGGCGCCCCTTATCCTCCTCAACCTTGCACAGGAACCACGACGGTTTGGCGAGCTGCGGCGACGCATCCCCACCCTTTCGCAGAAGGTAATGACACAGAACCTCCGCGCACTTGAGGAAGCTGGCCTTGTCTCGCGGTCGGTCGTCAATACGTCACCACCTAAAGTTACCTACGCCCTAACGCGAGAGGCCGCACCTCTGATCGAGCAGCTGATGCAAATCGCCGCCTGGGCGAATGTGCATACAGCGGGCGGCTAAGAAACTGCTTGCAGGAAAGCGCCATTTGAGATCAAAGGCGGTCTGACAAATCCAACCCTCTTTTCGCATGGTCAGCATTGACTGGCTGTGTGGAGATCAATCATGACGCGCAGCCTTGCCCCTTTCTTCTCGCTGTTTCTTTCCACCGCCATTCTGCTTCTTGGTGATGGTCTTTTTGGTACGTTGCTTCCCATTCGGGGAAACCTGGAGGGCTTTTCTGCGACCAGTCTGGGGCTTATGGGGTCAGCCTATTTTGGCGGCTACATGTTGGGCGCGCTCTTCGGCCCGGCCGGCATTATGCGTGTGGGACACATTCGGTCCTTTGCCGTTTTTGCCTCTATTGCTTCCGCAGCTCCGCTGGCACATATGCTTTTTTCGGAGCCAGTGGTCTGGATCATCTTGCGAGTTGCGACGGGCTTCTGCATCGCGGGCCTCTATATGATCATTGAGAGCTGGCTGAATGAGCAAGCGAGCAACTCCAACCGAGGCAGCGTCTTTGCAGTTTACCGGGTCGTCAGTCTTGCAGCCCTCACGCTTGGCCAATTGGCGCTGAACCTGTTTGACCCGAGCGGGTTTGAGCTCTTTGCAGTGGTTGCCATTCTGACATCCTTCGCCTTGGTGCCGGTATCTCTTACCAAAGCCGTGCAACCCGCCCCCCTAGTAACGGCGCGGGTCAGCCTGCGTGAGCTCTGGTCCATTTCTCCCGTGGGCGTCTTTGGGTGTCTCGTTGTCGGCCTGACCACTGGTCCGTTTTGGGCGCTGGGGCCCATCTACGCAGGGGAGGTCGGGCTTGACGTGCAAGGCATCTCCTTCTTCATGACACTCGCCATTCTCGGTGGGGCTCTGCTGCAAGTCCCGGTTGGACGGCTGTCTGATCAGATCGATCGACGCTGGGTGCTTGTCGGTGTCCTGGCAGGTGTGTCGCTTTCCGGCGGCTACCTGGCGACAGCCCCAGGGTTGGTTGGCCCACTTGGTATATATCTAGGCACATTTGCCTTCGGGGCGTTCGCTCTCTCGCTCTACGGGCTTTGCGTTGCGCAGACAAATGACCATGCGGCCCCTCATCAGTTTGTACTGGTCGCGAGCGGCCTCACGCTTGTTTTCTCAGTGGGTGCGATGGTCGGACCTCTTTTCATCTCCGCTTTGATTGGTGTTTTTGGGATTGGCGCCGTTTTCGGTCTCCCTGCATTGGTGGACGCTCTCTTCATCCTCTTCGTGCTTGGCCGCATCTTCTCCCGAGAAGCTGTTCCTGCTGAAGACAAGGAAGATTTTGTCGCCGTGCCTATCAGCCAGACAACCTCCGCACCATTGGAACTCGACCCGCGTGCGGACGGTGACGATGAACAGTCCTCCACCTAATTGCCGCCCAACAAAAAAGGCCAGCTTTCGCTGACCTTTTCATGTTCTCTGGCTTGAGTTTTCCAGTTTGGAAAACCTTAGCTGTTTACAGCGTCTTTCAAGCCTTTGCCTGCTTTAAACTTAGGCTGATTTGACGCTGGGATCTGGATCTTCTCACCGGTCCGCGGGTTGCGGCCTTCAGAAGCGTTTCGTCGGGTTACGTTAAATGTGCCAAACCCAACCAGGCGGACTTCATCGCCTCCCTTGAGAGTGGAGGTGATTGTATCAAACACGCAGTCGACGGCTTTTGTGGCGTCGCCTTTCGCCAGACCGGTCTGGTCGGCGATGACGGCAATGAGATCGTTCTTATTCACGTTCGGCCCCTCTAGGCTGCGGGGAGCGAATCCCCAGGAGATCAGGGAAAAGTGTAAACACCCTGTAAGAGCGGGGTCAAAGGATTAAGCGCAGAAACGCGCAGATTTCTGCGACTTTTCGAATATTTATCGACATATTGCAACTGCGAACCCGGACCAGAAATCAGGCACAAAAAAGCGCTCATCGTTCCAAATCCAGCGGACCGAAAAGCGCTTTTTCTGTTTATTTAGTGGGCTGTAACGCCTTCTGCTGAAGTGGCGTCTCCACCGCGTGCGGCTTGTTGCGCCGCGTAGGCTTCCTCATCCCACTCGATTGCTTCTGGCATAGACGTCAGCGCTCTCACAAGCACTTCATCAACCGTCTCGACAGGCACGATTTCGAGCTGATTCTTCACATTATCGGGAATATCAGCCAGATCCTTGGCATTGTCCTTCGGAATGAGGACCGTTTTGATCCCGCCCCGAAGTGCTGCCAAGAGCTTCTCTTTCAGACCGCCGATAGGAAGAACTCGACCACGGAGAGTGATCTCACCGGTCATGGCAACATCTTTGCGGATTGGAATACCCGTCATGATAGAGACGATGGTTGTCGCCATCGCTACACCTGCACTTGGACCATCTTTCGGCGTTGCACCTTCTGGCACGTGCACATGAATATCCTTGCGCTCAAAAACGGGCGGTTCCACGCCAAAGGTGGTTGCGCGCGATTTGACATAGGAGCTCGCCGCAGAAATGGACTCTTTCATCACATCTTTCAGGTTGCCCGTGACCGTCATACGGCCCTTGCCGGGCATTTCAACACCTTCGATGGTGAGAAGCTCGCCGCCGACTTCGGTCCAGGCAAGGCCTGTTACAACGCCGACCTGATCTTCGCCGTCAATTTCGCCGTGGCGGAATTTCGGGATGCCAGCGTAATCAGACAGATTTTCGACAGTCACATTGATTTCGGTCTTGTCTGACGTGATGAGTTCCTTCACCGCTTTACGGCAGAGGTTCGAGACTTCCCGCTCAAGACTCCGGACGCCAGCTTCGCGGGTATAGGTCCGCACCAGTTCCAGCAGCGCATCATCGTCGATTGTCCACTCATCTGCTTTCAGGCCATGATTTTTTATGACCTTCGGGATCAGGTGGCGACGGGTGATTTCGACTTTCTCATCTTCGGTATACCCAGCAATGCGGATGATCTCCATCCGGTCCATCAGAGGGCCTGGAATGTTGAGAGTATTTGCCGTCGTCACAAACATCACATTCGATAGGTCATATTCAACCTCAAGATAGTGGTCCATGAAGGTGTTGTTCTGTTCCGGGTCAAGCACCTCAAGCAATGCTGACGAGGGGTCCCCGCGGAAGTCCGCACCCATCTTGTCGATCTCATCGAGCAAGAAGAGTGGATTGGAATTTTTCACCTTCTTCATTGACTGAATGACTTTGCCGGGCATGGAACCGATATAGGTTCGACGATGGCCTCTGATTTCGGCTTCGTCGCGCACCCCCCCAAGGGAAAGACGCGCAAACTCGCGGCCCGTCGCTTTGGCTATGGACTTGCCAAGCGATGTCTTACCAACGCCAGGAGGCCCTACCAGACACAGGATCGGTCCTTTGAGTTTGTTTGCCCGCTGCTGTACTGCAAGATATTCCACGATGCGCTCTTTGACCTTCTCAAGCCCATAGTGATCGGCATCAAGGATTTCCTCGGCAACCGTGAGATTCTTTTTGACCCGACCCTTTTTGTTCCACGGAATAGACAGGATCCAATCGAGATAGTTGCGCACAACCGTCGCTTCTGCCGACATGGGGCTCATCTGTTTGAGCTTACGCATCTCGGCATCGACTTTTTCACGGGCTTCTTTTGAGAGCTTCGTTTGTTCGATCCGACTTTCCAGCTCGTGCAGTTCATCCCGGCCATCTTCGCCGTCTGATCCGCCAAGTTCTTTCTGGATCGCTTTCATCTGCTCGTTAAGATAGTACTCGCGCTGGGTCTTCTCCATTTGGCGCTTGACGCGACTGCGAATTTTCTTCTCAACGTTGAGAACAGAAATCTCACCTTCCATCATGGAATAGACTCGTTCCAGACGTTCAGCGGTGCTGGCGATCTCTAGGAGTTCCTGCTTTTCTTCAAGCTTGATGTTGAGGTGGCTCGCAATGGTGTCTGCAAGCTTTGCATAATCTTCGATCTGCGTGACCGAGCCCAGAACTTCTGGCGGAACCTTTTTATTGAGCTTCACATAGTTCTCAAAGTGTCCAGTGACCGTGCGGGCAAGAGCTTCAAGACGTTCATCTTCAACGTCGGTATCAGGCACAGGGGTGACTTCCGCTTCGAAGAAGTCTTCACGATCTGTGAACCGCTGAACGCGTGCCCGCGTTGTGCCCTCAACCAGCACCTTCACAGTCTGATCTGGCAGCTTCAGGAGCTGGAGCACCTGTCCTACTGTGCCCACTTCATAGATATCGCTGGGGTTTGGATCATCATCACCCGGGTCTTTCTGGGCGACCAGGAGGATCTGCTTGTCGTCCTGCATTACCTCTTCGAGTGCCCGCACCGATTTCGCACGACCCACAAAGAGCGGCACGATCATGTGAGGAAATACGACGATGTCGCGAAGGGGCAGGACAGGCAAAACACCACCAGTAAACTCAGGCGCGTCCTCCGTTGATCCCTGCAGCACTTCTTCGCTCTTAGGCTTGTCGTCGTGATTATCGCTCATATTGGAAACCTTGCTGTTGCTGGATGCTGCTTTGGTCGTCTGGCCTAGAAGCGCTCCCTATACTCTGGCTTGTCCGGGAGTATGCCATAGGATTGCTGAACGAAAGCTGACCACGAAACTAGACGGATTCGCGTTATTCACGCCTATTTTCAACCAAATCGATGCATTTGATGTCGATTAACAAGAAAATGGCCCTGAAGGCGAAAGCTTTCAAGGCCATTTCGAATGA
>JAJFGY010000099.1 GCA_021775935.1 Alphaproteobacteria bacterium | reverse complement strand
GGGTGCCACAATCAAAAGACGCCCTCCCGGGGCCAGCACCTTCCACGCCTGACGAAGGAGTGCGCGAAGTGCCTCGCTGTTTTCCACCGAATGCACGAGCACCAGCCGGTCAACACTTTCATCGGGAAGCGGCAGATGGGTTTCTTCAGCGAGCGTCACAAGTCCCGGACCATCAGGGGGCCAGTGCACGACGCCCTGCTCTGCGGGCATGATCGCCAATACGCGCGCCGCCTCGCCAAGAAAGGGGCGCAGATAGGGCGTTGCATAGCCAAAGCCCGCAAGGGTCATGCCTGCCACATTTGGCCACACGCCGCGCATCTGATGCCCAATCAACCGTCGGGCGACACGGCCCAATGGTTTGGCATAAAAGCTTCGCAGATCGACAACATCGGGATACATGACCGCAAACTACCAGATTTGGGGTAAAACCAGGTAAACACTACCAGACATCTATCGGAAATCATCCGGCCCCTGTTCATTTTAACAGGAAACGAGGCTACCCTGCCCCAAACACAACCCGCGTCCGGAGCAAAAATGTCCAAGCTTGTGATCCATCAAATACCCTGCCTCAGCGACAATTATGGCTACCTTATTCATGACCCAGAAGCCGACACCACCGCGACAATCGACACACCAGAAGTAGGGCCAATTGAAGCCGCCCTCAAATCTCACGGTTGGGAACTGACACATATACTGAATACCCATCATCATGCAGATCACGCGGGCGGCAATCTTGAGCTCCAGGAGAAAACGGGCTGTGCCATTATCGGTCCAAGAGACGAAGCCGACAAAATTCCAGGGATCGAGAAAGAAGTGGGCGACGGCGACACGTTCCTGTTTGGAACGCATGAAGTGCGCGTCATTGGTGTCCCAGGCCATACACTTGGGCACATTGCCTATTATTTTGAAGAGGAAGGTGTGGCCTTTGTTGGCGATGCTCTTTTTGCGCTGGGCTGCGGTCGTGTGTTTGAAGGCACACCAGACCAGATGTGGTCCTCCCTTGAAAAGTTGATGGCTTTGCCCGACGAAACCGGCGTCTATTGCGCCCATGAATATACACAGGCCAATGCAAAGTTTGCAGCCACCATTGAACCTGGCAATGCTGACCTCACTGCCCGCATCGCAGAGATCAACAAGTTACGCGGACGTGGCGAGCCTACGGTACCAACAACCATTGGCCTAGAGCGGCGGACCAATCCATTTGTGCGCCCATCCAGCGAAGAAATTCAAAAAGTTGTCGGCTTGGCCGGGGCAACCCCTGCAGCCATCTTTACCGAAGTGCGCCACCGCAAAGACAATTTCTAATCAGGCCCCTGACCCGACCAATGGCGTCTCCAAGAGTAGCGTATGAGTGAGACCATGAGCCAAGATACGACATCCGATCAATTGATTGAAGTATTGGGTCTTCAGCCTCATCCAGAAGGGGGCCACTTTTGTGAGACCTTCCGCGATAACATGACCGATGGAGCAGGCCGCGCGCATTCCACGGCGATATACTACCTATTGCGGGCAGGCGAGCGCTCTCATTGGCACAGGGTTGATGCAACGGAAATCTGGCACTGGTATGCAGGCGATCCGCTTCGCCTGTCTATCGCCGCGAACGATGGCGACAAGCCAACGCACATGACGCTTGGACCCAACATTCCAGCGGGCGAACGTCCTCAGGGCATCGTGCGGACGGGTGAGTGGCAGGCAGCAGAACCACTAGGAGCCTGGACGCTGGTCGGATGCACCGTTGCGCCCGGTTTTGACTTTGCCGGTTTTGAACTTGCAGGACCCGACTGGCAACCGGGAAAGAACTAGAGTTTCTCTACGGGGGGTGGGGAAATGATGAATGCAAAATTCAGCTTGGCCGCATTCGGCCTCGCGCTGACAATGTCAGTCTCAGCGCATGGCGCAGAAATGAGCCAGGCATGCCTTGATGCAGGGGGCCCAAACAGAACTGTGGTGATCCCCACAGAAGTTCAAAGTTACGGCACCATGCAATACGCCAACACCGTCGACCTGGAAGCCAAAGAAGTCGTGCTGACATTCGACGATGGCCCCGATCCAAACGCAACGCTCAGCATTCTCGATACATTGGATAGATACTGCGCGAAGGCAACGTTCTTCTTCACCGGGCACCGCGCTGAACGATACCCTCACCTTGTGAGAGAGGCCGCTTTACGCGGACACACCATTGCGTCCCACTCCTACTCTCACCCCAACAATCTTCGCCGCTTGAGTTGGAACCGGGCAACACGCCAGATCACCCGCGGCATTTCAGAAATCCAGCAGGCCCTCGACGGGGCGCCCGAAACCGCAGACGTTACGGTCGCACCCTTCTTTCGTTTCCCCGGGCTCAATCATTCAAGTGCTCTTCGCGGTTGGCTCGGCGCACGCGGCATTTCAACCTTCTCGTGCGATGTGGGCACGGATGATTGGCGGCGCATTTCCGCGAACGCGGTCGTCTACCGGGCCTTGCGCAATATCCGTTCAAAACGTGGGGGGATCGTTATTTTCCACGACACCAAAATGAGAACGGCGGCCGCCCTTCCCTTCGTACTCCGGCAAATGCAAAAAGAAGGCTACCAGATTGCGCACATGGTGCCTGAACGCGACATGCCAGCTGAACCGGAAGCCATTGGCAACCCAGATGATCCAATTGTTGAAACTCCACCCCTTGAGCAGCCGGTCGATCATTCGCTAAGGTCAGCCCTATGAAAAAATCAATCCTCAACAATATGCCGACGCGGCGACAGGTTCTGACCACCAGCATTGCCGGTGCAAGCGCGCTCGTCACACCCGCCATTGTACAAGCTGCTGCGCCTCACAAGCGCACCTTGCGCATGCAGAGCCTCAATTCGGGAGAACGGCTGACAATCACCTATTGGGCAGACGGCGAACATTTGCCAGAGACATTCAACGCCATCAATTGGTTCATGCGGGACCTGAGGAACAATACCACGATCCAGATGAGCACTGACCTGCTCGACCTCATGTGGGAGATAGATCAGATCACTCCCTCGCGCGCCCCGCTCTACACCATGTCGGGATATCGTTCTCCTGCAACCAATGCGCGACTGGCCGCCCGCAACGAAGGCGTTGCAGAAAACAGCTTTCACATGCAGGGCATGGCAATGGATCTGACCCAGGACTTCAACGATGTCGGCATGCTCTACCGGGTCGCGAAATCACTCGGCAAAGGCGGAGCCGGTTATTATCCAACCAGCCGTCCATTCGTGCACCTTGATGTAGGGCCGCCTGGAACGTGGGTTTTTCCGGCCCCCGGACGAGGCGACGACACGAGCAGCTAGCGCGCGACGTGCCGCGTGCCATGGGATATGGCTGCCCCTGTCATTGCGGCTGCCTCTCGGGCCAAAGACAAGTTAGTCGCGCGCAATGCACATGGCGATGCCCATGCCACCACCGATGCATAATGTGGCAAGTCCCTTTTTCGCATCTCGCTATTGCATTTCATGGAGCAGCGTCACCAGCACCCGGGTGCCCGATGCACCGATCGGATGACCAATCGAAATCGCGTCCCCATTTACATTGACCTTGTCTACATCCCACCCAAGGTCCTGATTGACGGCAAGAGCTTGTGCAGCAAAAGCCGGGCGCCGCGCCGACAATCCCCACATTTGTTCCTCGCCCAGACATTCCTGTTCCCTTCGATCTCACGTTCAGCAGATAGTAATTGTTGCAGCGCACAATATTGTGCCATAGAAGCTGGGTGCGGACGCATCACATACGCATCAGATCAGCAAACTGAGTGTTAAATCGGCGAACTACGCCAAAGTGTCTGCATTTGATCTACCGCGATGCACCAACAGACTTGCGCATCGCAACACAGCCGCGCAACAATGATATGAAATTAGGCCAGGTCCTGACAGACCCTTTGTGAGGATGGCCAAACCGACGAGGCGAGATTTGGCGAAGAAAAAATTGGATGCCGGCGAACCGATCACCATCAAGAAATATGCAAATCGGCGGCTCTACAACACAGCAACCAGCTCCTATGTGACGCTGGAAGACCTCGCGACCATGGTTCGCGAAGGCCAAGATTTTCTCGTCTACGACGCCAAGACATCGGACGATCTCACACGGTCCGTTCTCACCCAGATTATTTTCGAGCAGGAGCAAAAAGGCCAAAACCTTTTACCGGTTCCTTTCCTCCGCCAGCTGATCAGCTTTTATGGAGACAGCTTGCAGGGTTTCGTTCCCTCTTATCTGGAAATGAGCATGAATACGTTCTCCCAGGAACGCTCAAAGCTTGTCGACAAGATGACATCAGCCTTTGGCGGCAAGGAACGGTTTGATCAGTTCGAGGAGCAGATCCGTCGAAACATCTCCATGTTCGAGGAGGCGATTCGGATGTTTTCCCCATTCGCCCTGCGGTCTGATGCAGGGCGGGATGAGGACGCCAGCAACGAAAAGAAGTCAGCCCTCAATGAGGGGGATGACCTTGAAACAGTGAAACAGCAGCTTAAGGAAATTCAAAAAGAGCTGGCCACCCTCTCAGGAAAATCAAAAGACAAGTAACACCAGCACCAGTGATAAGGCTTTCGTCTAGGAAGCTGCGCGTTCTGCCTTAGCAGATGGACCTGTCGCTGCTTTCTCGCTTTCCACGCGCCATGGCGGGGTAAGAGTGGGCTCGCCCACGTGATAGCCCTGAAGATATTCAACGCCGATCTCTCGTAAATAGTCGACTTCTCCCTGGCAGGTCACAAACTCTGCAACTGTGGGAAGACCAAAGTTGCGCGCAAGGTCCACGAAACTTCGCAAGAACATTTGATTGTCTGGCTTGGCAAGCAGCCCTTCAACGAAGGAGCCGTCAATCTTGACCATGTCAACGTCGAGCCGCTTGAGATTTCGAAACGACGTGTACCCTGCACCAAAATCATCAATGGCTGTTTTGGATCCCTGACCACGGACCGTGGCTACGAACTTCTGGCTTTCACTAATTTCTTCGATGGCCGCAGTTTCAGTAATCTCCACAACCAGCCTTTCGGCGGCACCCGGGTGCGACTTTGACAGCGCCATAAACATATCAAGCCACACCGTGTCAGTTACCGTATAGCCCGAAACATTGATCGCAAGCTGCGGTTTGCTCTCATGGATCAGTTCTTCAAAGGCAAGCTCAAGAACCCGGTGATCAATGAGGCGCACAAGACCAAGTTTCTCCGCCATTGGGATAAAACGGGCTGCAGCAACAACTTCACCATCGCGCTGGCGCAGACGGATCAGCGCTTCGTGCAACACAGGCTCCAACGTTTGCGCAGAAACGAGAGGTTGAAAAGCGAGGGTCAACCGTCTCTCATTAAGAGCCGCTAGTAACTCGTCAGCAAGCTTCAGATTGTTCCGACGCAGCAGATCTCGTTCAGGAGACTGCTGGAACGAAGCATAGGCAGCGCGTGTGGAGTGTTTCGCTTCTGCCAAAGCCTCCTCTGCACGCATCATCGCTTCCTGAGAAAATTTCGCGGATGAAGGGAGCGAAACACATCCAATAGAAACCGTAGAAGCGACGGGACCAGCATCGATCTCGATAACGAGATCTCGAACAACACTCAACAAACGCTCCGCTGTCGCGTGCATTTGCTCTTCAGAACAATGCCCTAGAATGATCCCGAATTTATTTCCCGAGCAGCGGCCAATAACATCGCTGGTCCGCAGCTCACCAAGAAGTCGGTTTCCAACCGCAACGATCACCTGATCGGCGACATCAAACCCGTAGGCTTCGTTAATCAAGGCAAGATTATCAATCGCTGCGACCAGATACGCCCCATGGCGATCACTCCGGCGCAAATCGGTGAGTGTCTCTCCAAGCAGTTCTTTCAGGCGCGTTCTGTTAACGTGCCCCGTAAGCTCGTCATAGGTCACCAGAAAATTGAGTTCTTCGTCCCTTTGGCGACGACCGGTAATAACACGGACCATTCCAACGGCGCGCACCGGGCGTCCCTCTTTGTCGCCGAACCAGCGGCCTCGATCTTCAACCCAATGCTCTTCACCCTGATCATTTTTGATCGCATATTCGATCTCATAGGCCACACCGGAACCATTGTCCCGCAGACCTTCCGAAACAATCGCTTCGTAACGCGACGTTCCTTTCTTGGCGACCAAGCGCGAAGCATACCCCCGACCAGACGAGAGTGCAGAGGATTGTTCAATACCCAGAATGGTGGAGACATTGTCAGCCCAAACTAGGCAATCATCGGCCAGGCGCCATTCATAATAGGCGTCACCAACCTCAGCCACAGCCTCAAGGCCCAGCTGATCAAGGTTCGCGTGTTTCAGCGAGGCGGCATCTTCGCCAGGAAGTGCTGGAGAATCTTCTGCGCCGTTTGCTTCCTGTCCACGCCAATTACGCCGATCACGCAACACTACAAAACGCCCCTCAAACAATCCGGGTTAACCCATCCAGAACCAAATTTCATGGCATTGCTGGAATATTCAACTCATTCTGACGATGTCGCCTTAAGAAAAGGCCAAAAAACATTGCGAAGAAAAGCTTAAATTTATTGGTTAAGATACAGAGGATGTCCCGCATCGAGACAAAAACCCTGGCCGACTTCTTGCTCGTTAGCGAGCATGAACCGCATAACGCGCATAAGTGGAACAGGTTTCCCTCATTCACCTGCTCGCCCAAAGGCAGCGGCGAAAGAAAAACGCGCTGACAGGTCTGATGAACCCAAAATCGTAAACCCGCCACAGCGCCGCGCCACAGACAGGCGCATGCCCAACCGGCAGGGACCAACAGCACCCTTTCTGACCCAATATGTGGATCAGCACTGGCAATGGCCCCGCGACCAGAACGCGCGCGTACGGGCAAGGCAAGATGCTGCCGGCGCGTATCGATCCACCCATGATCTGGATACAACCCCACCAGCCTTCAAACGTGAAATCTAGCGCGCACCTTAGTATCCGATGGCGGCGCCATCTTTACGTGGGTCCGATCCCCCGGTCAGTCCCCCATAAACGGGATCGAGATAGATTGCCTGACCGCCACCAAGGGGCAACAGAGCGTTAGATATCTTGTGACCCCGCGCAGCCAAGCCGTCTCGGGTTTCGGCGCTGATGCCCTTTTCAACTTCGATCCCGGCAGCACCAGGGAACGCGCGGGGACTGTCCAGCGCTTCCTGCACGTCCATCCCAAAATCAACAAAATTGGTCATCAGATGCACATGCCCAACGGGCTGGAACGCGCCGCCCATCACCCCAAAGGGCATCGTCGCCTTGCCATCCTCAACCAACATGCCCGGAATGATCGTATGAAGGGGACGCTTTCCACCCTCTAAGCAGTTGGGATGTCCCTCAGTGAGGACAAAGCCAGCACCGCGATTTTGCATTACGACCGCACTCTTTGGACCTGTAATGCCGGATCCAAAGGCCTGGTAGAGCGAATTGATAAAGGAGATCGCGTTCCGGTCTTTATCGACGACTGTAAGATAAATCGTATCGCGGTTGAGTGGATCGCGATTGGCAGCCACGTCGGTCAACGCTCTCCTTGGATCAATTCGCGCTGCAAGATCGCCTGCGGTCTTCTCGCTCAACAATTCATCAATCGGCACGGGGCCAAAAGCCGGGTCAGCGACATATCTGTCCCGCAAATCATAAGCAAGACGGCAGGCTTCCATTTCCAGGTGAAATCGTTCAGGCCCGTGCGGATCGAGCGTGCCCAAATCAAAATGGCTGAGCACATTGAGCGCGATCTGCGCCGTAATACCCTGACCATTGGGCGGGATCTCCAGGACTTCGCGACCCCGATAGTCCGCGCGTGTGGGCGTGACATAGTCGGCGCGCGTTGATGCAAAATCATCCAGCGTGTGCTCTCCGCCCAGTGCTTGGAGCTTGGTGACCAAATCTTCTGCAACGGCGCCCTCATAAAACCCCGCGCGTCCTTTTTCTGCGATGAGACGCAATGTCGCCGCAAGGCCGGGCATCACCACCATCTGGCCCACCTCTGGCCCTGCCCCATTGGACAGAAAATGGGTTGCAGCATCGCCGTCCTTCCGCAAATAGTCCGCGAGATACCGCCATTCCAACGAAACCCGTGGAGAGGCGGGAAATCCCTCTTCTGCAAATCGGATGGCAGGTGCCAGAACTTCTGCAAAGCCCATTGTCCCGTGATCGGCCAGAAGTTGTGCCCACGCATCCACAGCACCCGGGATGGTCGCTGAATGGACGCTCGTGAGACCAATCTCTTCAATGCCTTGATCGCGCAGTTTCGCAGCGCTCGCCCCCATCGGCGCGCGCCCTGACCCATTAATGCCGATGACATCACCACTCCCTGCCTTTGAGAGGAGCGCAAAGCAATCGCCACCAATCCCTGTGTTATAGGGCTCCACCACACAAAGAACCGCACTGGCACAGACAGCCGCATCAACTGCATTACCACCCTGGCGCATCAAATTCACGGCCGCTTCTGCTGCAAGCGGCTGCGATGTGGCACACATGCCATTCATACTGTGGACGGTGGAGCGTCCGGGATAATGCATATCGCGCATTAGCATTCCTTTGAGTGCTCGGTGCGTTGTTCCAGCACCAGTGTTTTCAAATCTATAAGTGCGCGTTCAACACGCTCAAGGCGGCCGTTCATCTCATCCAACCGGCCCATGACAGCGCTCAAATCTGCAGCACCCTGCGCTGAAGGCACGGGTGTCGACACGCCTGCATGCTCTGCAATGTCAGCTGGCGCCTCGCCAAGGAAGGACGCGAGCGCGCTTACTTCATGCGGCAGCAATTCACGTTGATCTTTCCAGATCTCACCAACCTGCGTGACTGACAAGTCGAGCAAATCTGCAACATCGCTCTGCGTCCGTCCCAGCGTAGCAAGCTGTTCGTCAAACCAGTCCTGATCAAAAAAGAGAGCCATGTGTTCGCGCCCTATCGTCCTTTGAACTCAGGCGCACGTTTCTCTAGAAAGCTCTGCACCCCTTCGCGATGATCTTCTGTCTGGAACAATGTCCCAAGGGTCGAACTAACCCAGCTGCCAATCTCGCGTACCTCGCCATAAGTCGTCCGCCGCAGGCCTTCTTTCATATACCGAAGGGCAAGCGGGGCATTGCACGCAATCCGTGCAGCGAGAGCTTGTGCCTCATCCATCAAGGTCTCATGCGCGACAACCCGCGACACCAGCCCGATGTTGCGCGCGGTCTCAGCACCAATCACATCACCAGTGAACAGAAGTTCTGCCGCCTGCGCCTGCCCCACGATGGCAGGCAAACGCCACAATCCACCAACATCGGTAATCAATCCCCGCTTGATGAAAATCTCACCGAACTTTGCTCTTTCCGATGCGATGCGCATATCAGCAAAGAGAGACAACTCCATCCCCCAACCAACCGCTGCCCCGTTGACGGCAGCGATGACAGGTCTGTCGCACTCAAGTGCGGCAACAGCGGCAGGGGTCGGTTCGGGACGCACCTGGGTGAGCTTTTTGATGCTGCCTTCATGAGCCTCACCCGTCATCATTTCTTTGACGTCTTCGCCGGAGCAGAAAGCAGGGTCAGTGCCCGTAACAATCACACATCTGACCTCCGGGTCATGCATGACAGCTCTAAAGGCAGCTTCCACCTCATCATAGGCCCGCCGGTTCAGGGCATTCCGACGTTCTGGCCGGTTGAGCGTGATCGTCGCAATGTGGTCGGCCACGCTATAGAGAACGCACTCAAAGTCGTTTGGATCGATTTTCGGTATCATGCCAACCCTCCCTCATTTTGTAGAGGGAACAGTAATGCCATTCACGACCAAACGGCACCTGCTTTTCTCAGGCTTAGATCACAAAGAAAAGAGAGGCTAGAACCAGAAGTGCAATCCAGCCCGTTTCCGCAACAATCAAAGCGACAGGACGCCACCCAACCACGGCTAGTTCCTTAAAGGAGGTTTTCATACCCAAGGCGGCGATGGCGGTCACCAGGCACCATCTGGACAGATCAGACAGCTGTTCAGTCGCCATCACTGGCAGATAGCCGCTACTGTTGACGACGACAAGTGCCGCAAAGCCAAACAGAAAAATCGGCAGAGGAACTTTGTTGCCTGAGCCTTCTCCATTTGCGCGCGTGACGATGAAAGCAATCATAAAGACCACGGGCAGAAGCATCGCAACCCTTAGCAGCTTGATGTAGGTCGACACCTCGCCGGTTTCTGGCGACACCATATAGCCCGCACCAACCACCTGCGCCACGTCATGGATCGTGCCGCCAATGAAGATGCCTGCATCTGTGTGGTTGAGCCCCAAAGTTCCGACAAATAGCGGATAGAGCACCATAGCAACAGTGGAGAGCGTGGTAACGGCAACCACCGTGAGGATCGTATCGCGTTCAAGCGATGCATTTCGGGGCAGCACCGACGAGATAGCAAGCGCTGCTGACGCCCCGCAAATGGCGACAGATCCACCCGATAGAACGCCAAGCGTTGAGCGCAGCCCCAGTGCTTTTGCAAGCGCCCAGCCAAAAAGGATGGTCGTCGCAACACCCGCAATCACTGTAACAACAGGGCCCAAGCCGAGGCCCGCAATCTGATCAAACGTGATCCGAACACCCAGAAGTGCAACGCCAATCCGCAGCAGACTGCGCGCGGCGAACTCAATACCGGCAATGCAGCGGCCCTCTTCGTGCAGAAAATGAAATGCCATGCCTAACAAGAGCGCAAAGAGCATGACAGGCGCGCCATAGCGCGCGGACAACCAGGTCGACGCAAGCCCAATCGTCAACGCCACCAGCAATCCGGGATAGACCGCATGAATAAGCGCTCCCTTAGGCACGTATCGCAGGAAGGCCGGAACCGGGGTCGGTTCGGCTTGCGCAATCCCTTCCATGCTGTCGAGAGAGGCAAGTTGTTCGAGTGACGAAAGACGACCAGACCCCGTTTTATTTGCGGTCAGGTTTCGCCGTGCTGCATCTAGGTCTTTCTCATCCATCAATCAAACGGACCCTCGGTGCTCGGCACAACGCACGCGGTCATGTATTACGTCATTACCAACACAATACTGAATGCGCCCCATAGGTATTCACTCCTGATTCTCACTCAATTTCACAGTAGTAAGCCGGTAAATCATGCGAAAAGCAAGGGCATCCCTCACATTTTCCCCTCTGAGAACTTTTGTTCTAAGAGACGAGACGCCCTAGAGTGGGGCCAGCATGGCAGGAGCCCTACGCATGAAAAACACACTCCTCATCCTTTCGCTGTTCGCCGCCTTGGTCGTGACCAGCTTTTGGTTCATTGGTAGCGCAAAGCCTGAACTGACAGCAGAAGCACGCACTCAGCTCACCTCTGAAGGTGTGGCCGAGAACTTTGCGGAACTCTCAGAGGGCGTGGTCCATTACCGACAGCGAGGCCCAGAGACCGGGCCCATGATTGTGCTCGTCCATGGATTGAGCAACCCATCATATGTTTGGAAGAGCCACCTGGAATCACTTGCCCAGGCGGGTTATCGGGTCCTGGCCTTTGACAATTACGGGCGTGGCTTTTCTGACCGTCCTGATGGAGAGTACACCGCAGATCGCACAGACAGGTTGTTGGTGGAGCTCTTGGATTATCTGGCCATTTCCAGGCCATTCCATATGGTGGGATACTCAATGGGTGGGGCCACAGCTGCGGTCTTTGCAGAACGACACCCTGAAAAACTACGCTCGCTCACGCTCATCGCTCCCGCAGGCGCAGGGGACAAATCGTTCCTCGTGAGCCTCCTGACCGCACCGGGCTTGGGTGACCTCATTTTCCACTATGTGGGCGACATGATGTGGCACGCCAGCGCTAAAGTGGATTCTCTCTCAAGCAACGACCCCACTGCCTATATGGCGGATTATGAAGCCCAGGCTCGCTACGAGGGGTACACCCAAGCCCTTTTGTCATCCCTCCAGCATTATCCACTTTGGGATGCAGGGGACGCATTCAGCGCCATTGGTGCCTCAGAGCTCCCGGTGCAAATCGTGTGGGGGACCGAGGATGAAGCCGTCCCACACACCAATTCCGAAGAAATAATGACGCTCATCCCACAAGCAGAACTTCACCTGTTCGACGGCGTCGATCATCGCATCCCACAATCGGAGGCCGGGAGGCTGAACACTCTTCTTGTTGATTTTGTTGAAGCAAATCGCATTCGTCGGACATCAGGCGGGGTCGGCGGCAAAGCGCGGGGGCCCGAGGCCCGGCTGGAACCGGCTGATTGTCTCTGCCATGAAGACGCAGACGACGCGCAGCTTTAAGCTTGCGACATCACGGGCGAGATGTTTAGAACACCAGAACCATGAGCAGACCCTTGTTTCACCGCGTCTACGATGCCGGACATCTGATTGAAGAAGTCCCCTTCTGTGACCCTGTCGCTGTCTTCGCACCCCTGGCAGCGGACCCCTTTGCGCTGTTCTTGGATTCAGCAACCGCGGCCCCCCAGGCCGACGCAACACTCCATGGCCGATGGAGTTACATCGCGGCAGACCCATTTTCGACCCTGACAAAGCGCGGGTCCCAAACTCACCTAAACGGCATCGCGCAGGCAGCCGGCGCGTTTGATCTACTGGCACAACAGGCGACGGCTCTCGCACTCCAACCCGGCTGGCAGGAAGAAGAAGACCTCCCGCCCTTCACCGGCGGTTTTGCTGGCCTGTTCGGATATGAATTGGGAGGAGAGCTGGAGCGCCTCCCTTCTACCAAAAAGGGCGACACGGATGAGCAAGTGCCCGATCTGGCACTCGGTGCCTATGATTGTGTTCTGGCCTTTGACTGCAAAGTCCAGCGCGCTTTCATTGTCTCGACAGGCCTGCCGGAGACAACACCTGCCGCCCGCGCCGTCCGGGCCGAAAGCCGCGCCGCCAGATGGCGTGCCCGCCTTGGCCTCAACCCTGCACTGCCGGTACTTCGCTGGCCAGAAACGCCTGCCGCCGAAACAGTCATCCAAACGCGACAATCTCGCAAAGGATATGAAGGAAAAATTCAGAAAGTCATCGACTACATTCATGCCGGGGATATTTTTCAGGCCAACCTCTCGCAAGCCTTCGACACACGTCTGCAACATGGCGACGACAGCTTCACCCTCTACCGCAAGTTACGAGAGATAAGCCCGGCCCCCTTCGCTGGCTTTTTCAATTTCGAGAGCGGCCAGCTTCTTTCCTCTTCCCCCGAACGGTTCTTGAA
>JAJFGY010000098.1 GCA_021775935.1 Alphaproteobacteria bacterium | reverse complement strand
CGTCACCCTCGGACTTGTTCCGAGGGTCCAGGAGCGGCAAGCTTAGACAATGGAAAAACGCTTTTACGTCTACCTGATGTCAAACGGGCGAAATGGCACACTCTATTGTGGCGTCACGAGTGATCTCGCACGGCGCTCGTTTGAGCACAAAACCGGTACTGTCGAAGGCTTCACCTCACGCTATGCAATCAAGAATCTCGTGTGGTTCGAGGAAGTATCCGATGCGCATTCTGCCATTCAACGCGAGAAGACGATCAAATCCTATCCAAGACAGTGGAAGATAAATCTCATTGAAGAAAGCAACCCTCAATGGTGCGATCTCTTCGACGACCTGAACAAATAGAGGTGCAGTGTCTCGTCACCCTGGATTGCCGGAACAAGTCCGGCAATGACATTCAGTTACAAAATTCCAAATTTCATGTAGCATTCGAGCTGAAACAATTTGGGAGTTGCGCATGGAACAGCTCATAAAGTTTTGGCGGACATACGATCCACCAAAAGAAAACTATGCCCATCAAGACGATTGGGAATATCTGAACAAGCTACCTACATGGCCAATTGAGAGAGTTCACTCATCCCGGGAAACGTTTGGCGAACGCATAAAGTCAGAACGTTTAGACCCCGATTCAAACCTCTACGCTGATCTATCGTTAAGACCAAGACCCTACATAGGTAACTTATGCGCAGCACAAGTGATAATCTTGCTGTTAAACCCAGATTACGGCTATCACGACCACTATGCTGAAACATCCAAGAAATTCATTGGCGCGTTAGAAGAAAACCTCTCTCAGAATATTACAAATAGTGACTTTCCATTCATATACCTCAACCCAGAATTTGCGTGGCACGGAGGGTTTGCCTGGTGGGAGACAAAGCTCAAAGGTGTCGTTGTTCAACTACAACAAGGCCATCAGCTGAACACGTACAGCAATGCTCTTAGTTACCTTTCACAGCGCATCGCATGCATTGAGCTAATGCCATACGCATCGCGCCATTTTGGGTGGCCCAAATATCTTCAAAATTTGCCGTCAGTCAAAAATGCTAAAGCTGCTGTTGCTGATCTACTCCGTCAACCGCGTGACAAACGCCCCGCCATCGTTGTTGCAAGAGGTGCCACAAAGGGCAAATGGAACATCGCTATGAAGCAAGCTAATCAAACACTAGTTGTTTACGACGGCACTCAAGCACGTGGAGCAAGTCTGTCACCAGCAACCTCAGGCGGCAATTTGATATTGAACGCAGTTCGTCCCAAACACAAAATCAGGTAGCTCACCCCACCATCCCCTCGATCTGCTCCGCACTCACGCCGTTCGCTTTCGCGACCTCGAGGATTTCGCCCCAGGTCGTGTCGTCGATGGGGATGCCGTTGGCACGACGCTCCGCTTCTGAAATCCGCTCAGGGTCTCCCGGCGACAAGACCGGCTCTCCCGGCACCTGTTCTGGGGAGGCTTTGAAATAGTCCACCATCGCGTCAATCTCTCCGCGCATCCAGTCCCGGTCCCCTAGCCTTGAAGGATCAATCACAATCGCGAGCATATGATTGATGATGGAATTGTGCCGCTCATTGCCGGGCTGGATGGTGCCACCCCCAGTGAGCACACCCGCCAGCACCTCCGCCATGAAGGCAAGTCCGTAGCCTTTGTGGGCACCAATGGCGAGAAGCGCGCCCCGCGGCTCATCGAACATCACAGATGGGTCTGTTGTCGGCGCACCGGTCTTATCAAGCAGCGTATCGGGCTCCACCTCCTCGCCCTTGTTCATGGCGACCCGCACTTTGCCAAGCGCCACTTTCGACGTCGCCATATCGAGCAGAATATCTTCCGTCTTCTCGCCACCCGGCACAGCGATGCAGATCGGGTTGGTGCCAAAACGCGAGTCCGTTCCCCCGAAGGGAGCGACCAAGGGAGAGTGATCCACCACATTGGCAAAATGGATGGAGACCATGCCTGCTTTCAGTGCCTGCTCCCCATAAGTCCCAACGCGGCCAATGTGATGGGCATTGGCAAGGCTCATCAGCGCTACACCTGTCTCTTTCGCCCGCGCGATCGTCTGCTCCATCGCCTGGCGCGCCACGATCTGTCCATAACCGCGCCCGCCGTCAAAACGCAGGATCGCGCCATCATCTTTCACAAGTTTCACAGAGGTGTTGGGCTTCAAGTTTCCCATATGCTGGATCAACACATAAGCCGGAACCATGCCGACCCCATGACTGTCATGCCCGGTGAGGTTCGCCCGCACCAGATGCCAGGCAACAAGTTCCGCTTCCTCAGCGGAGCTCCCCCCTCCCATCAAAATAGCTTCGACGACCTTTTGTAGTTTATCTGGCGCAATTTGCATGACATCGCCTCTCAGTCGGGACTTGCGTTCTACCGTCCATTTCGGCACATCATGGAGCAGAACACAATCAAAGGGACCATACTGTGGACGAGTTAGATTGCGTGGTGATTGGCGCCGGGGTCGTAGGGCTCGCCGTCGCGCGCGCCCTTGCGCTGCAAGGCCGCGAGGTGGTTGTGCTCGAAAAAGCCAAGCTCATTGGCAGCGAAACCTCCTCCCACAATTCCGAAGTCATCCATGCAGGCATCTACTATGCCGCAGACAGCCTGAAAGCCCGTTTCTGTGTTGAAGGCCGCAAGCGCCTCTATCCCTTCATGGAAGAACGCGGCATTGAGCACAAAAAATGCGGCAAGCTGATTGTGGCGACCAATGCCGCTCAGGTTGCCGAACTTGCCGACATCAAAAAGCGGGCGGAACGAAACGGCGTCGATGATCTGCGTTTTGTGGAGGGAGCCGAGCTTCGCGAGATGGAACCGCAGCTCACAGCCAAAGCCGCCCTCCTCTCCCCCTCCACCGGCATTATCGACAGCCATGGGCTCATGCTTGCCTATCAGGGCGACATGGAAGAGCGCGGCGGTGCCATCGCCTTTGGCAGTTATGTCGATGCACTAGACGCCCAAGAAGATGGCATCATCCTGCACATCACCGGCGATACGGAAATGGTGGTTAAAGCAAGGACCGTCGTAAACTCTGCTGGTTTTTCCGCCCCCCTCCTCGCCGCGAAGACACAAGGCCTCTCATCAGAGCACCGGCCGACGGGCTACTATGCCAAGGGCAATTATTTCACGCTGGCAGGCCGGGTACCTTTTTCAAAACTGATCTACCCCGTGCCAGAGAAAGCAGGCCTTGGCGTTCACCTGACGCTGGATCTTGGCGGGCAAGCCCGCTTCGGGCCGGATGTGGAATGGGTGGACACACCGGACTATGTTGTTGATCCCACGAGGGGCGAGGATTTCTATGCAGCGATCCGGAATTATTGGCCAGATCTCGCAGACGGCGCCCTTCAGCCAGGATACGCAGGCATCCGCCCCAAGCTACAGGCTCCGGGCGAGCCCGCTCTGGATTTCCGGATTGACGGGCCAGCTGATCACAACTGTCCGGGGCTGGTGAACCTGTTTGGCATTGAAAGCCCTGGCCTCACCTCATCCCTGGCGATTGGCGACTACGTCGCCGAGATGATGCGCGATTAGTCAGTCAGCAATACGGCAATATGGGCGACGGTTTCATCAACCGTGTTACGCAGCATCATCAGCGCATCGTCCCGTGCCTCGCCAGACGGGTCCTGCAGCTGTTCAGCCACTTCCGCTTTGTCAGCAACAGCCCAGGCGCCAATACCACGCGCTGAGCCTTTAAGGCTGTGCGCAGCGTCTTTCCAGTCCTTCGATGAGCTGGATGCCTCAAGCCGATCAACATACACACTCGCCTGACAGCGAAAGAGGCCCAGCAATTCGCACTCCAGCGACCTCTCGCCCAATGTGTATTTTGAAAGGTGAACCAGATCGATCAAAGCACTCTCACGTCTACTTCCTACACAAGCTGGCATTTCAGCCCGCAACGCCATTCCCCCAGACATAAACAACTCCACTTTACGCAACACCAGGGGACAGTATTGCGCTCAATACTTACCGAAGGCCTTTACAAACCGGGCCGGGCCTTATGAGAAACCATGTGTTTTGCTAATAGTATTAACGAAATCAAAACATTGGGAATGCCCCGGAAAACAGCCATATATTTGAGTTCACCTTCAAAAGGTTAACAACGCCAAGTGTAGAATCATCAGGACTCGGAGCATTTCCCTTGACTTTATGGTTAATTTTCGGTAAACATTTACCTGAGGTTGCAAGAGCCTCGTGACTCGTAAAAACCCCTCGTAGAGCCCCCGGCGCGCCCCCTCGCCGGGGGCATTTCGTTTGGGGGCTGGCCCTTAAGAAAACTGGGCATTAGCTGCTCTTGTCAACGCCAAGGATCTTGTACCCCGAGGGCGTCAATCGGCAGACCAGCCAGGTAGGTTTTATGGGATTGGCAAACCAGGGCTCAGCCCACCCTCGTGCCACACAAGAGCGGATCGTGCGGATGTCAATTTCCTGGCCTTCATCATC
>JAJFGY010000097.1 GCA_021775935.1 Alphaproteobacteria bacterium | reverse complement strand
GATTTGATACCCTACACACGGGGCTCGTGTGAGATTGAAGACCGGCGCGACGGCGCCGTACAGGAGAATGAGATGGCGACTGGTACAGTCAAATGGTTCAACCCAACAAAAGGGTATGGTTTCATCCAGCCGGAAGATGGCGGCCAGGATGTATTCGTGCACATTTCAGCGGTTGAACGTGCTGGACTCGCAGCGCTCGATGAAAACCAAAAGGTTTCCTACGAGCTTGAGACCGGACGGAATGGCAAAAGTTCCGCGGTGGACCTAAAGGTTATGTGACTGCGAATGTACAGAGTTTTTGAGGGAGCGCGTTGACGCTCCCTTTTTTTGTGCCGGTGCCGCAGCCTACCCCTGCGTCATAAGATTCATCGCCAAAGAACATTGACGCCCGCGTCAACCAATGTAGGTTTCTTCTCATATCAAGCGTGGAGAAAAGCACATGTTGCAGCCAGTAAGTGAAACCGCTCTGAGGGATGTTCCAGGAGCGGGGCCATCACATGACATCGTCTATAAGACACCGATGGGTTTTGACCTTGCCGATAACAATGCTTTTACATCCGGCCAACCTTTTGACTACTACAAAAGGTTAAGGGAAGAAGCGCCAGCGGCCTGGACACCCGTACCGATGGCCGCAGGCTATTGGGCGATTAGCCGATACGAGGATGTGAAGCGGATTGAGCTTAGTCCCGACACGTTCTCATCGCAGCGCGGTGGTATTAATATGGCAACCGGTGATCCAAAAGATGGTCACACGCGTCTCGCCGGTGCAGCACTCAACACGCTCATTAGCCTTGATCGCCCCTACCACGTTCCGTTGCGCATGCAGCACAGATCTTTCTTTACCCCTGACTACATCGCGGAACTGCGAAAGAAGGTCGAGGTTAAAGTCGACGCACTGTTGGATGAAATGGAACGCAAAGGCCCTGTCGTCGACATGGTCAAGATGTTTTCAGAGCAACTGCCATTGTTCACATTGTGCGAGATGATGGGTGTTGATGAAAAGGATCGTCCGAAGATTGTCCGCTGGATGCACTATCTTGAGCTCGCAGGACACATGATTGCAGAGCAAGCTCAGGGACGGAAAATCAGCTACGTCTTTCTCGCAAAATTTTTGTGGAATGTCCGCCAGATGTTCCGCTTTGGTGAGCGCGTTCTGCAAGACCGACGTGCTAATCCGAGGAATGATCTCCTAACCGCAATCGCACAGGCTGAAATTGACGGAGAACCACTCTCGCAGGAATTTCTCGATGGTGCATGGCTGCTCATCATTTTTGCCGGCAACGATACCACCCGGAATTCTCTGTCGGGCACGATGAAACTGCTGACAGAATTCCCAGATCAAAAGCAGAAGCTTCTCGATGATCCAGCGATGATCAAAAAGATGGTGCCCGAAGCCATTCGAATGGTCGCGCCCGTGATCCACATGCGCCGCACCCTCATGAGCGATACAGAGATAGCCGGGCAAAAAATGTCTGAGGGTGAAAAGGTTCTCATGTATTACGGGGCTGCGAACCGGGACCCGTCGGTTTTCGAAAATCCAGATCAGTTCGATATTGAACGAACCAATTCAGGTGATCACCTTTCCTTTGGCGCGGGCCCACATGTTTGTCTGGGACAGCGCGTGGCCAACATGCAACTGGAAGTGGCTTACGAGAAAATCCTGTCTCGCTTCCCGAACGTCGAATGGACGGGGCATACGAAACAGGCGCCCAACAATTTCGTCAATGCAATCTCAGAACTGGAAGTAAATCTTGGCACCTGAGCACCGCTTGAGCGACGGAGTTCTGACGCCTCTCAGCGGGAAGTGGCATTGAAGTCTTTGGCGTCGGCTTGTCGGGTCATCGTCCAGAAATCGACGAGGCGCCAGGGCATAACAGAAAACACCCGGCCTAAACTGTTGCGGTAATAAGTCGACATGCCTGGATGCGTCCAGATCATCTTTTCATGTTCGGCATCTGTCTTTGCAACATAGGTGTCATGTGCCTCTTGGCTGACTTCCAGAGATGAAATCTCGTTGAGAAGCATCATGGCGATCGCGTCAGCAATGTAATTGGCCTGACATTCAGCAGTAAACATTGCACTGCCTCCATGGCCGAGGCCGGTATTGGGGCCCTGCATGCAAAACAGATTGGGGAAACCCGGCACCGTGATGCCGAGGTGCGCCGATGGATTGTCAGGTGCCCAGGTTTTCGCCAAAGACTGTCCGCCCCGGCCCATGATGTTAAGGCGCGCCGCCATTTGGCCAACCTGAAAGCCAGTGGCAAGAATGATGATGTCGGCGTTGCGATGGGCATCGCCCGCACTTTCGACACCGTTCTTGCAAATACGCGTCACCTCGTCCGTCACCAGCTCAACATTCGGTTTGAGCAGGGTTTCATACCAGCCATTGTCGAGCAGAATGCGTTTTCCATAAGGAGGGTATGTAGGCAGGCACTTTTCAATAAGCTCTGGTCTTGCTGCCAGAGAATGTGTGATGTGATCTGTCATTTCCTGGCGATGGCGATCATTCACCTTGTTAAGGGAGCGTTCCGGGTGCGGCCATTTCGGGTCTTTATGGAGGAAGGGCAACAGTCCATCCCCATAACGCCAGAACATCGTAAAGCGGAACCAGGCGGCGTAAAAAGGCACATGCTCCAGCAGCCATTGGCCATTGTCACTGATCGGATCGTGGTAGCGCGGTATGGGCCGCGCCCATTGCGCACTGCGCTGATAAATCGTGAGGCTCGCTACCTCGTCAGCGATAGTGGGTGCAATCTGCATCGCTGACGCACCGGTTCCAATGATCGCGACGTTACGGCCTTTGAGGGACAGGTTTTCCGGCCAGCGAGCTGAATGGAAAATCTCGCCAGCGAAGTTTTTTGCACCATCTATATCTGGAACTGAGGGAAGGCTGAGCTGGCCAACGGCGCTCACCAGGGCCATTGCCTCAATTTCTTCTTCGCCTGATTGGGATTTGAGTGTTGCCCGCCAGCAGGATTTCTTCTCGTCCCAGCGGGCTTGCGTGATTTCTGTTTCAAACCGCACATGTGGGCGAACATCCGCCTCGGTAGCACTGCGTTCCAGATAATCCTGGATCTGGGGTTGCGGCGCAAAATAGCGGCTCCACGGATACCGGGATCCAAATGAGAAAGAATAGGCGTGATTAGGCGTGTCGACACCGCATCCGGGATACCGGTTCTCCCACCAGGTACCGCCGACCTCTGCGTTCTTCTCTGCGATGAGGTAGGGGATGCCGAGCCTGTTCAGAAGCGTGCCGAGTGCGATGCCACTGACGCCAGCCCCGGCTATCAAGACGGGGCGACACTCTGAGGTGGCGGATGGGACCGGTTCCGTGATGTCTGACCCAAGAGACACAAAGCCCATCTGTTCGCGCATCATCGGCGCATATTCAGCTGAAACATTTTCGCCCAGACAGGCCCGCATCATCGTGAGGATCAGATCGTCACCTGGATCATTGATCACGGGCGATATCTCTTTGTTACACAGAACATCCAGTGCGGCGGCCCTGATAGCTCGTTGAACCTCCGCAGAGAAGCCTGCTGCCTCATCGGCAATTAGCTGAACGTCCCGCTTGGGGAGGAACGGTGCTTTGAGCCACCGTTCCTCCCCAGTCATGTGGAAGAGGACCATGAGCAATACGCGAAGATCGGCCTCGCCAAGGGCGCGCTCAATCGCGGATCGATCTTTTGAGCCTGACCTGCCCATTAGTCGTTGAAGTAGACGCGGTAGTCACCTCTGTCATGCAACATGGCAAAACTGCCTGTGCTGACGCCTTGGGGGAACCCGGTAAGCGTCAACTTGGGGATCGACTGATACCCAAATACATATTGTTGCTGAGATGTGTTGTAGGCCGCTTGATAAAATTGGCTGCGACTGTCGCGTTTGAAGGCGTAAAAGCGATAGTCGGTGCCATCATGCAGCATGGCCCACCGATTCCAATCGGTGTCAGCGGGCATGCCAGTTACGCGCAACGCAGCGATGGAATTGTGACCATACTCATAGGTTGCAGATCCGGGATTGAAACCGAACTGGTGCAGCAGCGACGGGTCAGCTTTGTCCTGCAAGTAGAGCCGATACGTATCCCCATCGTGAAGCATAGAAAATGTGTTGGTACTCGCTGATTTGGGGACACTGGTAATTTGAAGCACCGGGATGGATTGATAGCCGAATTCGTAGGCGCCCGTCTGTGCGTTGAAGCCAAACTGATAGAATGTGTCCCGACTCCCGGATCGAAAAGCGTAAAGCCGGTAAACCGACCCATCGTGGAGCATGGCCCATCGGTTCCAGTCTGTATCTTGCGGGGCACCTGCAACCGGCATAGAGGGGATAGAATTATGTCCATACGCATAGGTGTCGGTACCGCTGACATAAGCACCCTGATGCAGGTCAACTGCAAAAGCAGGGAGAGAGAACAGCATAAGCGCTGCGCCCGCCGCGATGAAAAATGCTGAAATTCGATGTTTCATAGAATGAGTTCCTTGTACTCTTGATCAGCTCTGGTCTGACCGCCGATGCCTTCATTGGTCCGATGTGCGACCGAAAGCTGTACTTAAGGGGGAGAGAGGTTTTTCGACCGGCGCAATGGGCGGACGGAGCCAAATGCAATTTGATAATCTGGCGAGCGGCGAGCGGCGAGCGTCGACAGGCCTTCTTGGAACCTCGCAGTTTGCTCGTGCTGACGGGGCCGGCTCGCATTGAATGGCGCCACGGCTTTCCCCCCCGCAAATCAGACGAGTTTGGTGGGCACCGTTTACCCAGAAACCGGCGGGTTTCTCTGACATACCGGACCGTCACGGTGGCGATAGATGACTAAATCAGACACCCATTTTTGGTCTTGTTGCGGCGCAGCATGG
>JAJFGY010000096.1 GCA_021775935.1 Alphaproteobacteria bacterium | reverse complement strand
TTGAGGGCAGCACTTTTGCCACCACGGCCATTGCCCGCTCTCACCCACACATAAGGATGGTGGCGCGACTGGCGCTTGACCCAGGTGTAAGGCGTTTCCTGCCAGATGCGAACGTGGCGTGTTTTGTTGTCGAGAACATATTCGCCATCTGTGGTTACAACGAGCAGGACTGCGTGTCCGGCACCGCTTGGCTCTTTCACCACAGAGATGAGGAGCGCGTCGGCGGGCCAGCCGAGATCGATGAGCATCCGCCTTTTCAAGAGCACATAGTCTTCACAATCGCCGCCACTGGCAGCTGGATAAGCCCACCATTCAACGGTGTTGTAGAGATCTGCATCCTCAATAGGGGTGACGGAGGTGTTGACCTTCGTGTTGATTTCCTGGAGCTGGCTCCAACGGTTGTCGGTCAATGGCAGAGCGCGCGGGCGGACTGAACTGCCGGCGCAATCAGACGGGTGACGCTGACAAAATCCTACAAAGCCGAAGGGCGGTGATGTTTCGGCGCCGACGGGCATCGCATTGCCTCTCGCAACGAACGTAGGCGCTGTTGAAGAGACACTGTAGGGGGTGTCTACCGCAAAGGCGCCAATGGTGGCCGTCGTCGTCGGGGTGCCGCATGCAGCGAGAAGGAGGGCTCCCGCAAAACCAACTGTGATACGAAATAAAGACATGTAACCAATTCCCAATTTGTCGAGTTTCTATTGGTCATCATGCCTATGGTCTTTTTACATCAAGTCTATTTTACTTGTGTGTATTTATGAATACTTGAATAAATATAGAATAAAATTTCTCTCGGTTTTTAAATACTGGAATTCAATTCAAATTGTCGGAATCTGGATATGCAGAGACGCAGCCCAAAAGGGCCGGTTTCAGCGGTTTCTCAGTCTAGACAGGGAAAGAAGAGGCCGGTTAGCCGTCGATGATGCGCCAGGTGCCGTCTGTTTGACGGCATGCTTCGCCAACACCTTTTTCCGGGCGACCATCAATATAAATCGTTTGTTCGAATTCGCGGCAGTTCTGGCCGGTCCCATCAACATAGGTCCGGGTGGGGGTCACAGTGCCCCAGTGGCCGCTATCTGGATTGTTCCAGGTTGCAGAGCGCCCACTTGGATAGTCCTCAAGTGTTGATTGTGTTGTTGAGTAGACTTCCTGTTGATCATCACAGGTAAGGCGGGTTGCTGCCTGATTGCCGAGCAGCCCACCAGCGAGAACACCCCCTATTGTCGCGAAGGTGCGGCCGCTGCCGCTTCCGACTTTTGACCCCAGGAAACCGCCGAGCGCGGCGCCAGCGATACCGCCAATAACCCCTTCAGTGCTCGTTGGATCGCAAGCAGCTTTGGCGGGTGAAGATAGGGCGAGGGAAATGGCGAGGGCGGTTCCAACGACAAGTGTTCCCCACTTGATCGAGAGACCTGCGGTTGAATTGAGAAGGGCAGCGTTACTATTGAGAGCTGCTGCTTTTGCATTTTGTTGACGCACGACATCTCCTCCCATTTGCACCATCACTGATGATCATGTCAGGAATCATATCGTTTGTTGGCAGCGGCGACCAGCCCTATGACGCCCCATCAAATGAGGAAGAATCCGCAGTCAGCGTCGCATTTATGTGGGCGACGGTGTCTGCATTGACTTTTTTCTTGGAGGCACCGAATGCAGGCTGGGGAAGGCCCCCCAATCGCTCAGCGACATTGAGTGCTGTGCTTTCCAGAGCATCAGTCTCAACGGCCTCATCAAGAAACCCAGCGTCGATTGCCTCGTCAGGGGAAAAGAGCCTGGCGTGGACCACGGCCTGGGCAAGCAATTTTGTTGGTACGCGGTCTCGTGCAAAGTCGATCAAAAACTGCGGGGTTGTCATGCCGATAGAAACTTCGTTCAGACCGATCTTGAACTCGCCCTTCGTGCCGACACGATAATCCGACGCCAGCAGGAGTAGGCCTCCCGCGGCGAGAGCGTGCCCAGTGCAGGCGGCAATGATGGGCAGTTTGTACTGATAGAACCTCGTCATCAGGTTGGCACCACTGGTGACAAGCTTGTTCACGGCCTCAGGCCCTGATGACATAACAGAGAGATCGAACCCAGCGCAAAACCGTTTCTCGCGTCCAAGCAGAACGATTGCTTTTGCTTCTTTCTCCGCGCGATCCAGAGCGTCCGACAGCGCCGCGATCATGTCGTGGCCAAGTGCGTTTGCTTTGCCATCGTCCATGTGAAGGACGGCTACATCGTTTTTGAGTGTGTAGGTCAAGATTTGTTCGGACATTCCGCGCCTCATTATTTGGTTTGTGCGGAAGTTTACGGGGCAGCGACCGAAAAAGGGAGCATTGGTTTCTGCAGGCTAGCTTGCGAGTTTGCCTGCGGCCAGAAACTCCACACCGGCGCCGTCCTCTGTGTGGCGTACAATTCGGCCCAGAGTTCTGCCCACCGTCACATGGGTTCCTATGGGTGGTCGGTTGTTCATTTTCAGATGAGCGCCGGTAAGAGAAATGTCCAGAACCCGACAGTGGATTTCTACACCATTGTCGATCACCAAACGTGTGCCTTGGTCTTCTTCTTCGGAGGTCGGCGCGCGTCGGGGAGCGCGCCTTGGAGAGCCGGCCAGATCAGCACCCGGTTTTGCACCCTTGAGCCACTCAATGCGCTCTGCAAGACGTGCGGCTTGATTGTTCTGAAGCTGGGTCTCTATGGCAAAGCCACCAGTGAACCGTCGGACCAGATTCCCTTCGAAACGGCCCAGATTGTCCAAATAGACAATGACGCGGTCACCAATCTCACCTTCAGCCTGGCTGTGGAGAGCAATGCCACCCTCTGAAATGTCGTCAACATCGCAGGGGTATTCACCGCCTGAGGGCAGCATCAACCGTCCGGCGACAGGCACTTTGGTTCGCGCGAAGCGCCGCTTGTCAGCGAAGTTTTGCGGAGCATGTTGCGGCATGGATTGAGACATATTTTTTAAACCTCCGCGACCAAACCGCCTCCAAATAGGGGGCGACCGTTTCCACCACGCTAGAGGCGCCGGGTTAATGAGCTGTTATCGGCACCAGACAGAACCTTGGCATAGGGTTGGAGAATGGCTGGTCAGCACCTTGTCCATCGCGCTATAAACGAAAATTGCAGGTGTACAGGGGCGTGCGCCGCAAATTTGGGTAAAAAGAGGGCGAATTCCATGTCAGATGTGCGATTTTCGGGGCAACCAATAATTAACCATAATCTTGAAAAGGGGCAGGCAGGGTCTGTTCTAAAAGGGCTGGTTGTTGGTCTGACAGCGCTCTTTCTCGCAAGCTGTGCGTCACTGGTAGATGATGCACAGGATATGAGTCCCTCAGGAACGCCGTTCCAACAAGCTCTGTATCAGCATTATCTGGACCTTGCGGTTACTCGTGGTAGCGGATTTGGCTCCGGCGACGGCGCTGATTTTTACGCTGAGCGGGCTATCGCCGCGGGAAAGGGCGTTGATGTTGCGCCGATGGCCCCTAGTGGTTCAGGTGCGGCTGCTGAGGATCTGGGCAAAGCCCGTGAACGCCTGACAAGTGCATTTGGCCGAGGGGCGAAAGAGATCGCCCCTGATCTCACCGCGCGTGCCCAGGTCGCCTATGATTGCTGGGCGTATGAGCTTTCTCAAGGTGCACCCGCTGAGCAGTTGTACCAATGCCGGGCTCGGTTTCTGACTGTTATGGGGCGTCTGGAAGTTGACCTCGCTCCTGAACCGCAGCCCGTTGTCGCGCTGCCTGATGTCGCAGAATTTGTTGTCTATTTTGGGTTTGATGAGTGGTTCTTGTCTGCTGAAGCACTGGAAGTGCTTTCAACGGCCATTGACGCGGCGCGCGCAGGCGGACACAGCAAACTCATTGCTGCAGGCCACACGGATACGTCCGGGTCGTCCTACTACAATGATGATCTGTCGGTTCGTCGGGCTGAAATTGTAAAGATCACTCTTGTGGAGATGGGCGCATTGCCTGGCGCCGTTGAGGTGATTGGTTATGGCGAAAGTCGGCCAGCGGTCCAAACAGGCGATGGTGTGCGTGAGCCCCTGAACCGGCGGACGGTTGTTACGCTCGTTCCGTAACTTATCGAGGTGCCAACGGGGCGAGATTAGGTCGAATTTTCAAAGTTGACGCTTGCGTCATGATTAGGCTCGGTCAATTATGACCACAAGAATAGCGAGCCATTTAGCGGCGCGCGGCTGAGTTCAGTCGCGAAAAGCTGGCAGGGCCGAACGGGAGAACATCCAGAATGAGTAATTTCGACTATATTATCGTAGGCGCTGGCAGCGCAGGTTGTGTCCTTGCCAATCGCCTGAGCGCGGACCCGAAAAACAAGGTTCTCCTGCTAGAGGCAGGTCCCAAAGACAAGAGCGTGATGATCCACATGCCCGCTGGCGTGGGGCAGTTGATTGGCAAGAACGAAACGACCAACTGGAACTACGACACTGAGGGGCAGCCGCATCTCAATAACCGTCGCCTTTTCTGGCCACGGGGCAAGGTTCTAGGAGGGTCTTCTTCCATCAATGGCATGATTTATATTCGCGGTCATGCACGTGATTACGATCACTGGCGTCAGCTGGGTCTTGAAGGTTGGGGGTTTGCCGATGTGCTTCCCTATTTCAAACGCTCTGAGGGCAATGAAAACGGAACCGATGAGTTCCACGGTGGCGAAGGTCCGCTGGGTGTCTCTAATGTTCAAGAAACGAATGTGTTGTTTGACGCATTCCGGGAAGCAGGCGAGCAAGCCGGCCATCCGACGACCGATGACTTTAATGGTCCTCAGCAAGAGGGCATGGGTCCCTATCAGCTGACGATCAAAAACAATCAACGTTGCAGCGCGGCGAAAGGATATCTTACGCCGATCCTTGATCGCCCCAACTTGCAGGTGGAAACAGAAGCGCTGACGTCGCGGGTGCTGTTTGAAGGCAAAAAAGCTGTCGGTGTGGAATATACCCAGAAGGGCAAGACAGTTCAGGCGCGTGCAGGCAAAGAAGTTATTCTAAGTGGCGGCGCGATCAATAGTCCGCAAACCCTTATGCTATCAGGGATTGGGGACGGTGACTATCTGCGCAAGTTTGGCATTGACGTTGTCGCAAACCTTCCGGGCGTTGGTCAGAATATGCAAGACCATCTTGATGCGACTGTGATCGAGGAATGCCTACAGCCGATTACGCTGCATAGTCAGACCAATTTGGCCCGCATGCTGATGACGGGGATGCAATACACGTTCTTCAAGTCTGGACTGGGGACGTCCAACGGTCTTGAGGCGGGCGGCTTCCTCAAAACGCGGCCAGAGCTGGAAATGCCAGACATCCAGCTGCACTTTGTTGCAGCGGTTATGCAGGACCATGGACGGGCTGATCCGCATGGTCATGGATATACAACGCATGTGTGTCAGCTGCGCCCGGAAAGCCGTGGATTTATCGGCCTGAAATCGACAGACCCTGAAGCCCCAGCCTTGATCCAGCCAAACTATCTGTCGGCGCCAAACGACCGTGTGGTGATGCGCGATGGTGTTAAAATCGTGCGCAACATTCTCAAACAGCCGGCAATGGCTCCCTATCGTGGTGCAGAAGTCATGCCTGGTGCGCATGTGCAGTCTGACGATGAGATTGATGCCTGGATCCGCGAGAAATCAGAAACCATCTACCATCCGATTGGAACAGCAAAGATGGGCAATGATGACATGGCCGTTGTTGATCCTAAATGCCGGGTTCGGGGTGTCGAAGGATTGCGGGTCGTTGATGCGTCGGTGATGCCAACGCTTGTGGGCGGCAACACCAATGCGCCGACAATCATGATTGCAGAGAAAATCTCTGATGACATTCTCGGCAAAGCCCCACTTCCAGCAGAGCATGCCCGTATTGCAGAGGATGATTCCGCAAACGCCGCATAAGTTCTTGCTCAGATGTGAATGCGATTGGGCCACCCTCGGTTTGTTCCGGGGGTGGCTCTTTGCATAACGGGTATGTTTTACGAAATTTAAACAGGCATAGAGAGATAGTAGGGGTCTTGCTGGGAAAAGGCCGCCACACGATGTCTGGTTCAGATACTGATTTTGCTCGGATGAATATCCAGGAGCTCAAAAGTGCCTTGCAGCTGCACATGAAATTTGTGAAGCGCCAGCGCGGCGGAGACCGGCTGAACCTGAGCCACAAAAATGTTGAATCTCTGCGCTTTGACAAGATCGATCTGACCGATGCCGAACTCGTCGGTCTGCATGCTGCGAATGCGAGCTTTAAGGATGCCTGTCTCACGCGTGCGAACCTTTTTGGTGCCGACTTAACAGGCGTGGATTTTACGAACGCAGACCTCACGCGCGCTGATCTTCGTGGTGCCCGATTTGCTCGTGCCAACCTTGAAGGCGCTGACCTGACCGACAGTGATCTACGAGAAGGCCAGATTATGCGCCAGTCGGACGAGGGTGAGCTTTCCTACGTCGATAATGGCGACGGAGAGTCCCGTTTCGACAATGCCAACCTTCGTCACTCCAATCTGGCGAAAGTTCGGATGGGGCGGGCGATGGGATCTGGGACAGATCTCTTTCAGGCAAACCTTAAAGGCGCACGGCTGGCGGGGTGCGATTTCACGGGTGCTGATCTGTCTGGCGCGGTGCTAGATGGTGCTGATCTGACCGATGCCAATCTCGCTCGTGCAAATCTGCGTGGAGCTGAGATGATGGGGGTCGTCTTGGACGGCGCCTGCCTCGAAGGTGTTGACCTGACGGCAGCACGCTTCAACCGGACTGAAATTATGGCGGCGAAGTCTGTGGAGGGCGCTGTTATGCCCCGCACCGCTGAGGATCTGGGAATCTCTGTTGATGTTTTGATGGCCGAGCACAAAGACTGGATGATGTCGGGTGGCGCAAAGGGTGAGCAGGCCGTCTTCAAAGGCGTTGACCTTACGGGGTTCGCACATCCAGGAATTGCTCTGTCCGCGGCAGAATTTAGCGACGCAATCCTCACCCATGCCAATTTTGAACATAGCTTCTTTTCAATGGCGAATTTCACTGGCGCCATGTTGGCGCAGTCCAACTTTTCAAATGTGGACCTGCGCGGCGCCAAATTTCAGTGCGCCAACCTCACGAACGCGTCGCTTGTCTCGGCAGATCTCTCTGCAATGCCGATTGCTGGCGGCGGAGGGCGTACATGGCCGACGAATCTGCGTGGCGCGGTTTTGGTCGGGGCGGACTTCACCCATGCAGATATTCGTGAATGTGATTTTAGCGGTGCAGTGCTGCGAGGTGCAGATCTAACCTCGACGGAAGTTAAGGGCGCCAATTTTGAGGGTGCTGATTTTACAGACGCAAAAATCGACGGGATCGATTTTGGAAGCTGTCAAATGGAGGGTGTCGTGGGGATGGATGCACCATCCGCTCCCAGACCAGCTGCAGCAAGGCCACCATCTGCCAAGGCGCCGGCGAGGACACCTGGAGCGGGTACGCCACCGGCTCCGCGATCTGCTGTCGGGTGATACACGTCAGCGAAGCGGCAGCTATTTAGCTTCATCAATCTCCAAACGCGCATCTCTTACCAATCGAAGGTAGGGGCGTTCGCCGGTATGGGTTTGACGCCGTGTTCCCAGACTGGGAATGGGTGTGGGACGGGGAGGCGTTGCTCGCACCATCTTCTGAGCGGCATTGATCATTGGTGGAGCTGCGGGAAGTTCATCTGGATCCAGCCGTTGAATGCGATCAACCCATTGGCGAATAAGCATGTGTTCGCCGACCCAGGGGAACTCGTCCATTGCAACAATTGCCCCAAGGACCCGGGTTACAGCTCCATTGTCCTGGGCGAGGGGAAGAAGGATCATTTGCAGTGAAAGCTGCCGGTTGTCGGGTGTTTCGGCTGTGTATTCCACCAGGCCAATGGTTCCCGTCCCGGTAACGTCGTTCAGGAGCCCCAATATTTCTTCCTGGCTGTCGTCCTGCCAGAGAGCCGCCATATTGTGGCGCCTAAATTCCATCCCATATGTATTGCAAAGACCCGTACCGGCAAGGCGGAAGCGATATGTCCAGCGATCGTTTCGTTCCAAGATAAAGACATGAGGGAGAACCCGCTTAATGTCTCTTGGTTCGATCTCACTGCGTTTGGGCGCCGGTCTGCTGCCCCGCAGTTCGTTCCAGTAATCGAGTAACCCCTGTACCGTCTGATGCGTCATATGCATTTCCATGTCTTGGCAGCAAAAGCGAGGGAATGGGATGTCCACAACGCACTCATTTCTGCTTTTCCTCGACCGCTGGTCCCTTACTAACTGTCTTCCGAACTGTCGCGCCATTCCCAAATTGGAACAAACGGGTGATGGCGCAGACTTGCTTGACCGGTACTCAGCGAAAAGCATGCCAAAACTTAACAATGACGGCATCGTACGCGTTCTATGGAAAGAGAGAAGGGGTGTTTTTCGCTGATATCCTCAGTTTCCCGGTCGTCTGGGGCGGTCGCTGAGGACAGTCGGTGTTAACCTTTCGACCGCGAAACTGGCCGGACATGTGCAGGAATGGACGTGACCGATGGCCATTTCGTGGACACTTTAGAAGACATGCAGAAGCCGGGCAAAACGGCATGACATCTGCATCGTTCAGGTCAACAACCCTGAAAGCCCTGAAAATGGGGCAGTAACAGCTCTCCGGAGTGCCAAAATGAAACGACTTTATATAACTCTCTTTTTCGGCCTGTTCGCTTTTGCAGCAGGTGCGATGTTTATGACCGTAACAGCCGACCCGGCACAGGCCTGTGGTTATGAAGATGACTGCGGCGGCGGTTGGGAAGAACCAGAATGGGATGACGGCTGGGATGATGATTGTGGCTGTCACGACGACCATGATGACGGCGGCGACGTTAACGTCGATCTGGACCTGGATCTGGAAGTCAATGTTGACGTGAATGTTGATGTGGACAATTCGAATTCGAACAATGTTGATAATAGTATCGACAACAGCGTGACTAATAACAACACGAATACGAATTCGAACAATAACAGCAACAATGTCACGAACAACAACACGAACAACAACACGAACAACAGTACCAACACGAACACAAATTCGAACAACAATACGAATTCGAACAACAACACGAATACGAATAACAACAACAACTCGAATAACAATTCGAACAACAACAATGTGACGAACATCGTCAACAATAATGGCGGTGGTGGTGGCGATGTGACTGTGACAAACTCTGCGCAGGCTGAGGCAATCGCTAATGCGAATGCGGTTAGTGCCGCAACGGCTGCCTCGCGTGCTGGTGGACGATTGAACACCGGCAATCTGCGCAACAGCGTCTTTGGACGTGAACGTCGCGGCGCTGGTGGAACAATCGTCAATGCGGCCCGTGCGCCGATCTCGATTGGTCCATTGCGCGTTGTTGTTAAAGAGGAACGTGTGAAGAGCCGGGCTGTGCGCGGTGTCTGTCTGGATGCCAAAGGTCTTGAAGAAGCAGCCTATCTTGCTGTGGCATCGAACCAGGTTGATATCGCGTCAGGTAGTGGCGAGCTGATGTATTGCCAGATGGGCGATGCTCTTGTGGCGACCATTGGCGAAGTGCCAGATGTTGGTGGTCAAGCTGATTACCGCCATGGCCAGGTGATTGAATGTCTGGACGGTCAGTCTTTGCACTATGGCAATGAGGGTCGGTTGGCCTGTGGCCCAAGCAGCAATGCGTATTTCGCGGGATCTGATCGCCGGTCACATGCTCGGTTTGCGGAAGTGTTCCTGAACCGCACGACCAGCGGCTATGCTTCAGAGGCCACAGCCTACCGTGGTGCGACAAGCTTTAACGGGGGAGTTGGCTACTAAACAGTCGCCTTCGGGCGAGCCTTTCGGGGAAGTGGCGAAAAGGGGATCCTTCGGGGTCCCCTTTTTTATTGGGCCCCGGCGTTCTTGAACCCCGGCGTTCTTGAGCCTTGGCGTTATTGAGAGCGGGGTTTGCTTGATGCAGCCGCCATGAGCACCAAGACGTTTTGATCCACATGACGCTTTAGGGATACTCGGTTGAAAGCTGTCTGTGCGGCGGTCTCCTCCAGCTGACAGCCTGACAGGCCCTGCTTAAAGGGCGCCCAGCATAGATCCATGCAGGTCGTCGCGAAAATGTCCGGGTCGAGGTCCGGGCGGATGCTGCCCAACCTCTGCATCGATTTTATACATGCAGTGAGATTAAGGTGGATCCGGCGCGTGGCAGCTCTGGCGGCCTCCTGGGCTTCTGATGGTCCTTCTGTCACCAGCAGGATCTGGAAGAGCTCAGGATGTTTGTAGAGAGGGGCGGTGAGCGTCTGGGCGATGTCATTGAGAGTTGGGTGTGCCCGCTGAAAGGTCTTTAAGGAGGTTAGCGTGGCGGCGAGCGCCACATTGAGCACTTCCTCATAGAGACCGCGTTTGCTGGTAAAGTAGTAGTGGAGCAGTGCAACATTTACGTTGGCTCTTTGAGCGATGCTGCGGAGCGTGGCGCTGGTGTAGCCGTTGCGCAAAAACAGGAGTGTCGCGGCCTGAACAATGTGCTCACGCCGATCAGGTCCGTTGCGCTCAGGTCGCCCACGTTTGCGGGCAGGGTGCGGCTGCCTGATGGTCTTTGCACTAAACGTATTCATGATCGAATGCCCCACAATTCATCGGAATCAAAGGGCCGATCAGCATTCCTCCCGGTCTTTATATCACATCAACGAAAGATAGGGAGGGGTGCGTGCGCCTGAGTGGGATCATGATCAAAACGCGATTTTTGCAGGTTGAGGCGAATCTCGAACTGTGTGACGGTTAAACAATTAGATCTATGGGGTGGTCGCGTGGGTACAAGTCGTTCGTCGGATTATGGGTTTGATGGCTATGAGGGGAAGGCAGGATGGGGCCCTGAATTCCACCTGGCTGAACCATCGCTTCTGGAGTTTCTGGAAACGTCAGAAAAGTGGACGACGGGCGAGGCAGGCCCGACAGAAACTAAAATCGATTTGCTCGACGTGGTTCGCTTCCTTCCATGCCTGTTTTGGTACGACCTCACGCCAGGTGATGTCTGGGTGTGTCGATTTTTGGGCTCAGAAATTGTTGAGGTGCGTGGCAATGATCCAACGGGACTGCCGCTTGAAAAAGCGGAAGACAGCGTTGTCGATGGATATATTCAGGCCTTCCTTGATCTGGTTTTGAAGGCCGGAGAACCGGTCTCGACTATGTCTCAATCCCATGTAGAGGGCCGTGAATATTTGCGGGCAGAAAGTGTCGGCCTGCCTGTTTTCGACGATACGGGCAGGATTTTGGGCGTGATCGGTGCGCAGGTTTTCTATCATCCCGATGGAAAGCGGATGGGGTCGTCAGTCTGAGCGAATGCCGTGACCTGAAACTCAACGGCATCGCCTTATTGATCAATAAAACTGGACGATGTTTCCACGAGTTTAGTGTGCTGATGAATTTCAGCGGAATTTTGGTAACCAAGGGCTAAAATCCAACGGGCAGGGTGGAACTCCAACCTCATGGTAAATGGAGAATGCTCATGAATATTGAAGCACTAAGTGGAGGACAATCGCTCTTCCAAATGATGGGAGCTGGAGGCGCTGGCCGACAAGGACCTCCGAGCAGCGAGGATATTGCTGCCAAGATGACCGACGCACTTGAGTCGGGTAATGTGGACGGGGCTGAAATTCAGTCTCGGCTGAGTGAGCGGTTTGGAGAGGATGCCGATGGCATTCTTCAAGAAGACGGATCTCTCGACACGGACAAGCTGGCGAGCCTTTTGGACGCCAACCGCCCTGATGTCTCTGGCGGCAAGCCACCTGGAGTTGGCGGTAAGCCAGAAGGCGTCGGCGATGAGGGTTCTGAAACGAGTGAGATGCTTCATAACTTCCTAGAGCAGCTAGAAGAGAGTAGCGAGCAACAATCGAGTTTGGTCGACCAGCTTTATGGCCAGGTTGCGAAAGGCCCATCGACCAATGAGGAGCTGTTCTCAATCCTCGCCTGAGGCTAGTTCCTGAAGACCCGGCTGAGGGACGAGGACAGCTGGGTTTTTTTCAGTGACAAAATAGTGTTTATGCGCTTTCTGCATCACCACATAAATCGCGCATGGCCATGAGTACATGGTCAGCCCTTTTTTCAAGGAAAGCTAGGAAGTTTCCCTCAATCATTTCTTCATATGGAATGAGGTGACTGTCAAGACGACTGCGCAATTGGTCCTCTTCGAGGCCAGTGTCATCCAAGCGTTCCTTTAGATATTTTTTGGGCTCTTTATCAGACATCGTACGATTGGTCTGCCATGTAACCAGGGCGCAATTCAGCGACTTGTATGCCTTTTCCTCGGTTATACCTGAGCGGTCTAAAAAGGCGGTGGGAAACAGGTGATGGTATTCACGTTTCTCCAAATTGCTGCGGCTTGCTGTCGCCCCGTCTGCGAAATCTATTGCACCCGTTCGGATAGCAGCAGCTAGAATGGCGCGCGCCAATCTGTCTTTGTTCTTAGGCCACCCTGCCGAAACAAGGTCTTCTGTTTTTGGCAGCGGAAAAAGGTCATTGTTGAATATTGGCGGCCCATCCGCATGCCGGTCATGGATCAGGTTTTGAAGGCCTGTGAAATCTGCGAATGCTCGAGAGTTTGTTGACTTCTCGTAACGAGCGGTGACGAAGGCACGCCATACGTACTTTTGCATGACAGCCCTCGCCCAGCCCTGCGCATCAAGCGCTGTTGGCGCGTCCGCCCACAGTGCAACAAGCACAGGAACAACTATGTCAGTTGGTAGACGTTTGGCGTCGTAAATCTTCTCGTTTTCGAGAAACCCAACTGTCTGTCGTACACCAGATATCAAACCCTTCCAATTCTCGAGCAGTGCCTGACCAAACTCTTTGCTGAGGTATGTGTTGTTGGTCGGCGCCTTTCCTTGAAGTAGGGAGCTCGCATATAACACTAAGTTTTCGACATCATAGTAGTCGGATATTTCCGGGCATTCGTGTTTGCATTCTGCGACCATGTCGTGAAGTGACTCTCCGGTCTGTGCCTCAACTTGCGCGACAACGATGTCATATGTTGTGAGTGCTGCGGCGGTTGTGTTCATCTTGATAAACACATCCAAAGCAACTTCTCTGTTTGTTGCTACTGGCAGGGACAAATAGGGGAGATTGTATGTTGCTAACTGTAACTTAATATCAGTACGTATGTCAGTTATTGGTTCGCGATCTTCCGCAGAACTAACAGCCTTTCGGGACCATTCTTTGTATCTTTTGTCCGCTTCGTCACCGGGTGCAAAGAGGTCAAGTGGAATCATTGAACGCTCCCATTGCCCCTTCGGTTCGTTGGCCCAAAAGGGCCGCTGGGCCGTTTCTTTGCCTTTAGTCCAGCGCCCAACCGCTTCAACGTAATATGGAAGCCCCGTTTCTTCATCTTCCTTCAAGGTGACGAAATAGGTTTTGTCATCATAGTCATTCAACAATCCGCGCCAAAGTCCCGTTAGCCGTTGCTGCCCGTCCAGCAAAAACTCAGTTGTTCTCTCGCCGCTTGTTGGAGCTCCGACAATTGGTCTGGCGACGAATGGCTTGTTGTCGCCTATCTCCAGAACTAAGAACGACCCCAAAGGCAAATTTTGTAAGATCGTATTGAACATCTGAACAACGTTTGAGTGACTCCAGGCCTCATGCCGTTGAAAGCGCGGGAGCGTGGTTTGGTGGGTTTTCACGCGAGAAAACCAATCCGGGAGTGATCGGTTGAGTGCGTTTATTGTCATGCGGGCGAACCTAGCGGGTCTCTGAGACCACCGCTCTCCTAGTTGTCTATGCGTGGGAGAATGACAATTTCATTGGATGAGTTCAATAGCGATAAAAAAAGAGGGAGAGCCGAAGCTCTCCCTAAGTTGCTCTCAACGAACTGGTAACGAACAGGGTGTTGGAAGGGCAGGCGTGCCGCCTCATCCACCGGTTTCTTTGGGAAGGTTCTCCCTAAGGCCGGCTCTTGAAATGTAGTCTCGTAATTTTCGGCTGGGTGCTTCCCCGGTTGGGGAAGCTTTTAGTTATGGCTGCCGCGAAGGCGGTCAGAGAAGATTGGCTCTGAATAGTAGCCGTATGGGTCGTTCATGATCGGCGCTGCTGCTGTACGGGCTGCAACCGTCTGTGGTTGAACTGGTGCCGTGCGAGCTGCAGGTGCTGCTGGAGCATAGGCCTGTGGTGCGACCTGTGGCGCAACCTGGGCCTGCTGCACACCGTAGTTCCGTGGTGCTGAGCGGTAGTGAATTTCGCCCAGTGGATCACCATCAGAACCGAAGTTCGTGCAGTTAGCTGGGTTTGTACCATAGAGGGGCACAATCATTTCCAGGATGGCGCGTTCGATTACAGAGCGGACACCAAGCTGCAGTGGCTCGTTCGCCCGTTCGCCTGCACCAATCTCAAACGTGTTGCCATTCAGGAAGTCAAATACACCGGCAACAATCTCGCGGCCAATGATCTGCTTCTGGTAGGAAACAACATGCACTACTTCCAATGAGCGGCTGTCAACAAGGCGAAGGTCAAGACCCACGTTCATGACGAAGAGACGGCCGCTGATTGTTGCTGACAGACCGGTTGGGTCCAGATCAGAGAAAGCGCTGTCCAGGCCACCATTGCGAATGTCGAAGTTCAACTCGGTGATGCCACCAACCATGTAATAATCGGAACCGCGGATTGATCCCGCATGGATCTGACGATACTCGTCTGGGTTC
>JAJFGY010000095.1 GCA_021775935.1 Alphaproteobacteria bacterium | reverse complement strand
TTTTTGGGACAATCGGGCCGTCCAGCACTTCGCGCTGAACGATTATCATGGTCAGCGACGTCATATGCGCCGGGTGACAGTGAACGGGGATCGCCCGCGCTAGGGGTACACGCACTCTCTCGCATTTGTGAAGAGACATTGTCAGCATGCACGGTAGGCTCCCGGTCAAATAGAAACCGGAGGAGCACACCCGTGGAGTCGATCTACTACGTCCTGACATGGGCCTGTCATCGTAAGTGCAAGCATTGCTATGACACCAGGTTTCATCCATATGTGCGCGATGCTCTTGAAGACGTGCTGGTTGAAAGCGACACCCATTTTGAGCGCGTGATCGCCAACCTTCCCAGCACGATGATCTATCAGGACCCAAACAACCTGACACCAGACGGAAAACCTGAAGAACGCATCGGTCGCATCATTCTGGCTGGGGGCGAAGTGCTCATTGATCCTGTTCGTGAGCGGGTTTTTTATCCGGCCCTCGACGCGCTCAATGCGAAGTATGGGCGTGGCGGCGTGAAAATTTCCATCCAGACCACCGGCGATCTTGTCACGCCGAAGATTCTGGATGAAATGCTGGAACGCAATGTCTGGATGATCGCCGTTGCCGGCATGGATGATTTTCATGTCGGCATGGAGGGAGACAAGCGTCTTCCCCTCATGGAGAGCCTGACCGACATGTTCGAGAAGGCCGGCATGCAACCAACCCCTGATGCCTCAACAGGCCGCGACTACCTTACAGAAGACGGACCTTTTTACTTTTTCTTTGGTGCCCAGCCTGATCAATGGATCGGCGAGCTTTGGCCCCGCGGCCGCGCCTGGGAAAACTCCCTCACCAAAGCCGACATGAACACGAATTTCTGTGCCAGGCATTCCGGCGGCCGCAACTTCCTCAATCATGGCATGGCCGGATCTGAGGTGGCGATTGAGCCAGATGGGTCTGTTTTCCCTTGCTGCCTGAAGACCAAAGTGCCCATCGGCAATGTCGCAGAAGAACCCCTTATCGACATTCTTGAGAGCCTGAAGGGTCACCCTGTATTTGAAGCTCTAAATCAGGGCGCACCAGACAGAATGGGCCTCACCCAGGGCTGGTCAGAGGAAAAATTCCACCAGGCATCGCATACAGAGCTTCCCGACGGCACGCCCTTTGCCAATCTCTGCATCGGCTGCGACAAATTCCATGAAGACGTTATGGAACCTGTCATTCGGGAACTCACCCAAAAGCGCCGGGCGAACCGGAGATTGCTCACGGGCTAAGGCCTCTATCTGAGCAATCCAGACGCAAACCCCCGCGAATGCCCCAAATCTCTGTGCCTATAGATCTATGGGTATGGGCGCCGAACAACGTATCCTCCCCCCTGCGCAACAATGCGAAACTGTCCCGAAATACCGGCGACACACAAAACCACGACATTTGCCGCCAGTCATTTTTGAACACGCCCTCTTGACGTTTTCGTGAGAGCTTCTTAAGTACTAGACCAACTGGTCGGTTTGTGGGGAATGAGAGCAATGCCAGAGGTGGTAAAGCCAGCTCATGCTGAAAAAAATGAGGATGCGCGCCAGATTCGCGGCGAGCGCACCCGTCAGGCACTTCTCGAAGCCGCTTTTGACGAAATCCATCAGCACGGATACCGCTCAGCCAGCCTGAACGACATCTTGAAAGCCGCCGGATGTACCAAAGGCTCGCTCTACCACCATTTCCCGGACAAACACGCCCTCGGATTGGCTGCTGTGGTCGACAATGTCGACCGCTTTATGACCAACACCTGGCTGGCACCGCTGGCAGAAACAGCAGACCCGATCACCACCATTCTCCAAATCTTGCAAAGACATGTAGACGGCGAGATTTTCACCGACGTGCGACTGGGCTGTCCCCTACAGAACCTGAGCCAGGAAATGTCGGGCTTAGATGAAGATTTCCGCGCTTACCTGAACGGTATTAACAATGCCTGGCGCGAAGCCATTGCAGACGCGCTGCTGCATGGACAGGAAACCGGCATGGTCCGCACAGATGTGTCAGCCGACGCCGCAGCCACAATGATTATCGCAACCCACCAGGGCACTGTCGGTCTGATCAAAACCGCACAAGACACAGCGGTGGGCGCGTCCAGTTTCGAAGCCTTTTACCAATATCTCAACAGCCTGCGGCCCGCTGACAGCAACGCGCGCGGCCACAATGAAGGACTAAGCTCATGAATAACGGATGGGTCGTAACCTACGCTAACTGGATCATTAAACTGCGCTGGCTCGTTGTGCTGGTAACAGTCGCAGGTGCCATGGCAATGGCCTCCGGCGGGCAGTTCATCAAATTTTCCAACGACTACCGCTATTTCTTCACCGACGAAAACCCTAACCTCAAAGCGTTCGAGCAGCTGGAGCGAACCTACACAAGTCCTGACACGCTTCTTTGGGTACTCCGTCCCAATGAAGGTCAGGTGACAGACCCGAAAATCCTCGCGGTGATAAAGGAAATCACCGAACGCGCCTGGCAAACGCCTTATTCCATTCGCGTCGATAGCCTCACCAACTATCAGCACACAACAGCGTTGGAAGATGACCTATATGTTCGCGACCTGGTCATCGACCCCGCAGAAGTAGATCCCTCAGAAGTGCTGCGGATTGGCACAACAGAACCTGCTATTGCCAAACGCATCATCTCAGATGACGGCACAACGACAGCGATCTTTGCGACCCTTAAAATTCCGCGCGATGACATCACGGCGACAGCTGCGCCAGTGGCTCATGCCCGTGCAATCGTTGATGACATACGTGAGCGTTTTCCTGACATACGCATCGAGCTTACTGGCTCCGTGATGCTTTCCACGTCATTCTCTGAAGCAGCGACGCGCGACCTCCAAACCCTGACACCGGGCATGTATGTCGTCCTTGCGCTCACTGTCTGGTTCCTCATTCGCTCAATCAGCGGCACAATCGCGACCCTCTTCGTGGTTGGCCTCTCCGCGGCAGCGGCAATGGGTCTTGTTATGGGATGGATGGGTGTCAAATTGACGCCGCCCTCCTCCGGCGCCCCCACCATCATCCTGACTGTCGCCGTCGCGGACTCGATCCACATATTGGTGACAGCCCTCATTTCCATGCAAAAAGGCATGGAAAAACGCGAAGCGATTGTGGAAAGCCTGCGGGTCAACTTTCAGCCGGTGTTCCTGACATCAGTGACAACGGCGATTGGTTTTGCGAGCCTCAATTTCTCCGATGCCCCTCCCTTCCGCGATCTCGGCAACACGTCAGCTGTCGGTGCGCTTGTAGCGTGGATCCTATCGATCTCCTTCCTGCCCGCTCTCATGTCCATATTGCCGATCACTGCGAAAGGCTCGTTGCTCCGTCAGTCAGACTTCATGGAGAAGTTCGGCGAAATGGTCATTGGCAACCGCCGCAAAATTCTGGTCGGCATGACCGCTGTCCTGATCGGCTTCGCATCTCTCCTGCCACAATTCACGTTTAATGACAGGTTCGTAGAATATTTCGATGAGCGCATGGAGTTCCGTGTTGCCAGTGACTGGGCAGCAGACAATCTGACCGGCATCTACCAGATCAGTTACTCACTTTATGCGGGCGACGCAGGTGGCATTGCCGAACCGGAATATCTGGACCGACTTGAAGCCTTCGCCAACTGGTTTCGTGAACAGCCTGAAGTTGTCCATGTCGCGACCTTCTCAGATGTGATCAAACGCGTGAACAAGAGCATGCACGGGGATGATGACAGCTATTACCGTGTGCCGGAGAACCGCGAGAGTGCAGCCCAGTTCCTGCTTCTCTATGAAATGTCTCTCCCTTATGGACTGGACTTGAACGACCAGATCAATGTGGACAAGTCCGCAACCAAGCTGACCATCACTCTGAACGATGTCTCAACGGAAGATATGAAGAGCATCATCGACCGTGGTGAAAACTGGCTGAGAACCAACGCCCCAGAAACCATGTACGCCTATCCGGCTGGACAGGCTGTTATGTTCTCCTTCATCGGTATCAGTAACTTTGAAGCCATGACGGTGGGGACGGGCGTTGCGCTTCTTCTCATCTCGGGGTGCCTGATGTTGGCCCTGCGGGACCTGAAGCTTGGGATCATTTCACTCGTGCCCAACCTCACACCACCAATTGCCGCATTCGGTGTTCTGGCGCTCTTCAGCACCGAAGTCGGCTTCTGGTCCACCTTTGTCATCGCCACCGCCCTTGGCCTCATAGTCGATGCCACCGTCCACTTCCTGTCGAAATATCAGCGAGCACGGAGCGAACAAGGCAAGTCAGCGGAGGATGCAGTGCGCTATGCCTTCTCCACCGTGGGGACCGCACTTTGGGTCTCCACGTTCGTTCTTATCGTCGGCTTTGCGCTCTTGGCCTACTCACCCTTCCGGGTGAATGCCATGCTGGGCACCATGGTCGCCGTGACAGTAGCTTGCGCCCTCATCATTGACTTCCTGCTTCTGCCAGCTCTCCTCATCACGCTGGATGGCAAACGCAAGACAGACAAGATAGCGAAAGCTGACCCAGAGCCGGGGGCTACAGAAGCTCCCGCGCCCGCCTAAAGGAGAGGTCACCCGATGACACGCTTTTCAATTCTGGACGCGAACCCTATCGTGCGTCTCACAGTAAACCTCAGAGAGGAACACCAACCCATGAGTAGAAACGTGGCAAACTTCACCGACCTGGCGTCCAAGACAGCCTTGGCCTGGATCATAGCCGCCATGCTCGTCATCGTACCTGCTGGCATCTCCGCTGCAATTGCCGAAGAATTGGCGGGCCTCGCCACCCTTCCAGGCGCTGACGACCCAGCAGCCAGGGGCCTCGCCATCGCTCGAGAAACAGAAGGCCGCGACGTGGGCTTCGGCAATACCAGCGCCAACATGAAAATGATCCTGACCAACGCCTATGGCGAGACGAGCGAGCGTGAACTCCGCAATCTTGTTCTGGAGATCACAGAAGAAAACGAAGGTGACTGGAGCCTGATCGTCTTCGACAAGCCCCGCGATGTCGACGGCACAGCACTTCTCTCCTATGCACATATTCTTGACCCGGATGACCAGTGGCTTTACCTGCCAGCGGTAAAACGCGTAAAGCGCATTTCTTCAGTGAACAAATCCGGCCCGTTCATGGGCTCTGAATTTGCTTTTGAAGATTTTTCTTCAACCGAAGTCGGCAAATATTCCTACAACTGGCTTCGCGACGAGGCGTGTGGCGACCGTATCTGCCATGTGACAGAGCGCACACCACTCTATGAGCATTCTGGCTATACCCGTCAGCTTTCCTGGACAGACACCACAGACTACCAACCCCGCAAGCTGGAGTTCTACGACCGCAAAGATCAGCTTCTGAAGACGCTGACATTTACCGAGTATCAGCTCTATCAGGACAAACACTGGCGTGCCCACGATTTGTTCATGGAAAACCATCAGACTGGCAAGAACACACGTCTTGTCTGGAGCGACTTTGTTTTCCAGGCGGGTCTCACAGAGTCTGACTTCACAACCAATGCGTTAAAGCGCGCACGATAAGCAGATCAACGATCTCTGAAGGCGGGCGAACCATTTGCCCGCCTCTTTTTTACGAAGCCCTGCTGGGAGGGGTATATGAAGAAGTTTCAAGCAACCTGCATCGCAAGCGCGCTGGCCTGTGGATTTGGATTTGCATCCACGGCGCCGCTTACCGCAGCTGATTTTGAAGTGACCGGCCTTGTCGAGCCGGAGCTTCAGGTTTTCCCAAATCGTGGGAATGTCGCCGGCCAAAAACGCTTCAACAGCTCAATCGCCCTTGAGGTGACAGCGGAAGCATTCTGGGACAATGGCGACCAATTCGTCGTCTTCAAACCCTTCGCCCGGCTTGATCAAAACGACGGCAATCGAACCCACGCCGACATACGCGAGCTGAAATATGCATATGTGACCGGCGATTGGGAGTTTCGTGTTGGGATCGACAAAGTTTTCTGGGGGGTCACCGAGGTCGCTCACCTCGTTGACATCATCAACCAGACAGACTCCGTCGAAAGCCTGGATGGCGAGGAGAAACTGGGCCAGCCCATGATTTCGGTCTCAACGGTCCAGGACTTTGGCGTCTTCGATTTCTATCTCCTCCCGTATTTCCGTGAACGCACATTTCCGAGCATGGGTGGACGTCCGTCGTTTGATATTCCGATCGATGAAACGCAGACCATGTATGGCAGCAACGACAAACGGCAACATCTCGACTTCGCGACACGCTATTCCAACACATTTGAAGACTGGGATGTCGGTGTCGCATATTTCCAGGGCACAGGCCGTGACCCAGTTCTGAACCCCGGCCTGGATACCGGCGGCAATCTTGTTCTCATCCCTCTCTATGCTCAGATCAAGCAGGCCTCGATTGACGTCCAGGCTACCAAGGAAGCCTGGCTCTACAAGTTTGAAGGGTTTTGGCGCCGCGAACTGGGAGAGGAGTACATCCAGGCAACCGGGGGAATTGAATACACCTTCTACCAAATCTTCGACAGCACCGCCGACCTGGGCATCGTTGCCGAATATATCTGGGACGATAGAGGCGCAACCAACGCCAACGCATTCGCCAACGACGCAGTCGCGGGTCTAAGGTGGACCGCCAATGACGAGGCGTCTACGGCTCTCCTTCTGGCATCGGTTGTTGATCTGGATACACAAGCGACCAGCATTTCTCTCGAAGCGGAGCGTCGGTTCGGCAATGATTATTTCGTCAGCCTCGAAGCGCGGTTCTTTGAAAATGTTCAGCGAACCGATCCGCTTTTCTCATTTGCCGACGATGATTTTGTGCAGCTACGGGTAGCGCGGTATTTCTGACCACTCTGGCGCAAAGACAACGAAAAGGCGGCTTTCAGAGCCGCCTTTTTTCATCAGTAAAGGTCCTGCTCTTCATTTTCTTTCAAGGCACCATCAATCACTTCTGCCGGAACCTGATCGAGCGCCATTTGATCCCTGTACATTGCGCCCGTACTTGGCAGGGCGGAGCGGTCCACTTGCTTCTCGGCATTCCATAACTCTGAGCGCACAAGAGCTTTTGTGCAGTGAAGATAGACTTCCTCAACATGAACAACCATCACGCTTCGCGGGTTGCGGCCGCGCATCTCAAACTTGCCTGTAAGCGCTGAATCAACCGACACTTCCGCGCGGCCGTTCACACGCAACAGGTCGTTAAAGCCCGGTATGAAGAACAAAAGCCCGATGCCGGGGGATGCCACAATGTTCGTGAGGGAATCGAGGCGGTTGTTTCCTGGCCAGTCTGGCAGCAGCAATGTCTTTGGGTCCTGAACGGTCACAAATCCTGGTTCGCCACCGCGGGGCGATACATCTGGCAGAGCCCCCTCTCTAGTCGTGCCAACACAGACAAAGGGAGAAAGAGCAATGAAAGACGCACAATGTTTTTCGATATGATCGAGCTGCTTATCCACCGGCCCTGCCCCCGGCATCAGGTAGTGATCTCTCAGTTCAGCTTCCGACGACAGAACTTTACTCATATCAATCTCCCAATGTGTTTTGACCCAGCATAGCCCCATGACCCTGACACCCTACTGTCAGTAGCTTATGCAATACTTG
>JAJFGY010000094.1 GCA_021775935.1 Alphaproteobacteria bacterium | reverse complement strand
GGGTCGAAACCTTCCATCGGCGTGCTGTCAACTTCCTGCTCAGCAGCGGCGATGAGAGCAAAGCCCAAAGCGATGTAGGCTTGGCGGGCAGCGTGTGCGTAATTGACCTCTGCATCCCGCGGCAGATACATCGCCTTCAGATTGTCATAGTACGCATTCAGCATCGGAATTTCTCCGCGCTCTTCAGTCATGTGCTGCGTGACGGCGTCGATGCGTTCTTCCGTATAATTGTCCCAGGCAGCAAACACCAGAAGATGAGAGCCGTCCGTGATCGGCGACTGATCGTGGGCAACTTTACGAATTTCACCCAATACATCTGGATTGGTGACCACGAGAAGTTCAAAGGGTTGAGTGCCGCTCGACGTCGGCGTCATGCGGACAGCCTCTACAATCGCATCGACCTTCTCCTGCGGCACGGGCTTTGTCGGGTCCATCTTCTTGGTGGCATACCGCCAGTTCAAAAGGTCGGTAAGAGTCTTATGGGTCATTCTTCAGGTCCTATTGTGGGCTTCGACAGAAAGCAGTATACTTTTGTTACTGAGGATATAATGGGAACTGTGAGCCGCCGCAAGAGGTCACAGGATTGACCCCCGGTTACACAAAGGGAACCAGCATGCAGGACACCCAACAATGCCCCGATTGCAAACGCATCAATGAGGTGCTGTCCCGCGTGGGGGATCGCTGGAGCGTGCTCGTCATAATCTCGCTCGCTCAGTACGGAACGCTTCGCTTCAACGAGTTAAAGCGGAACCTGGGTATCTCGCAGCGCATGTTGAGCCGCACCTTGCGCGAATTGGAGCGGGACGGCCTCGTCAACAGAACCCAATACTCAACAATCCCGCCCAAGGTGGAATATAAACTCACCTCATTGGGCGAGTCTTTTCGCGAGCCGGTTGCCGAATTGGGAAACTGGGCACTTGAGAATCTCGCAACCATCGATACCGCCCGCGAAACCTATGATGTGACAGCGGAAAAACAAAAGGCGGGATAGCTGCCTACCGAACAATCGGTGCGACAAGCACTGGACCCATTGCGAAGGTTTGAAACCTGACATGGCTTCGCGGGCAAACGCGAACTGCACGGGCTGGAGCTTAACTAGCCAGCCACCTGCCATCACTGAAAACAAAAAGGGCGCTTCTCTCGAGGTGCCCCATCTTCGTTACAACCTACAGCGGCTGAAGCTTCACCGGCACCGTCGCGATGCCACGAATGAAATTGTTCGGCAACCGCTCGACAGGGCCCACCACGTCCACCCTGCGGAAGCGCTTCATAATTTCTTCCCAAAGAATAGTGAGCTGCATTTCCGCGAGCCGGTTCCCCATACAGCGATGCACGCCGAAGCCGAAGGAGACATGTCGCCGCGCATTGTGCCGATCAATAATCAACCGGTCGGCATCCTCAAAGACATTTTCGTCGCGATTGGCCGACAGATACCACATGATCACCTTGTCGTCTTTTCGGATGGTCTTTCCACCCAGCTCAATGTCTTCAAGAGCCGTCCGGCGCATATGGATAACCGGCGTCTGCCAGCGGATCATTTCTGACACCATATTGGGAATGAGACTTGGGTCGCCCTGAAGTTTCTCATATTCCTCAGGATACTGATTAAGAGCAACAAGCCCTCCGCTGATACTATTCCGGGTCGTGTCATTGCCGCCAACGATCAGGAGCAGAATATTCCCAAGCATGGTAATCGGATCATCTTCAATATTCTTGGTCGCCTCCCCGTGAGCCAGCATGGAGATAAGATCAAATTTGGGCTCAGCTGCGGCCCGCTCCTTCCACAGGCCCATGAAGACGCCCGCGCACTCCATGAGCGCTTCATGGCGCGCCTTCATGTCGACTTCTTCGCCGGTCGTTTCCGGCACCGCCGTTGTCACGTCCGACCAGCGGATCAGATCACGGCGGTTTTCATAAGGAAAATCGAAGAGCGTCGCTAGCATCCGCGCCGTGAGTTCAACCGACACTTCCTCCACCCAGTTGAATGTCTCCCCGACCGGCAGATGGTCCAGAATATCAGCGGCACGGGATCGAATGAGTGGCTCAAGATTGGCAAGGTTTGGCGGCGCCACTGTGGGCGTGACCGTCCTGCGTTGTTCCCCGTGTCGCGGTTCGTCCATAGAGATGAAAGACGCACCTGCAGCGACCTGTTGTTCATCGGTGTCATCTGCATCGACAATGGCGATCCCGCCGACTTCAGATGAAAAGACCTTATGATTAGTATCCACGGCCATCACCATGTCGTGGGACGTGACGGACCAGAAGGCGCCGTTTTGACTGTCGGCCAGATAATGCACCGGGTCTTCGCGACGCAGCCGCTCGAACCAGGGACGCCATGTGTCATCCCGGAAGAGATGCGGCTGCGAGACATCAATCTCACTGAGCGGGGTTTGAGCGACCCTTGATGTCGAGGGTGCTGTTGAAGCCAGCGGGGATCCCATGCCTGTTCTCCTTCAGATCGTGCTGCGCCTTGAGGACACAAAGGTCCCATGCCCAAGGAACGAGCTCCGCAGAAATCTAAGTAACAAATGTATAGTTAGTTTGTAAAAAGTGTCAAATGTGTAATAACTGAATCGAACCAGAGTGAAGGGCCACCAATTGGACATCGAATTTGTGGAAAGCGGCGAGCTGCAGGGAACAACGGCAAAACCAATTGATCGCCGCATCCTTCGCTCGCGACAAAAGCTGTGCCAGGCGCTTCTAGAGGAGCTAAAGGAAGGGCATCGGCTGGAAACCCTGTCCGTCTCCACCATCGCCGCACGCTCCGGGCTCACGCGGAAAACCTTCTATGCGCATTTCCATTCACTAGACGATGTCGTTGGACAGATCGCCGCCAACTCATTTCAACGTGCCATCAGTCAGGTAGAAGATGAGGCATTGAATCTGCCTGTAGCCGACAGTCGGTTGGGGGTTTCAATTCTCTCCCACCTAGCAGACGACATGGAAACAATCGCCTTGCTCGCAACCCAATGTCCGAGTGCTCTGTTCTTGGAGCCTGCGGGCGAAGCCATCGCTCAGCTGCTCGATCGCATCGTGCGTGTGAACAAGCTGCCGCCGCTCGAAGAGCATGTGCATGAATATCTCGCGCAAATCGTTGGCGGCGCGTTTCGCGGCGCGGTCATGGCATGGGCCAAACGTGGTTTTAGGGAAAACCCAGAAGCCGCCTCAAAGGTCCTGATGACCCTGCTTGGCCCCGGCACCGACGATCTGTTGCAGCAACAACGTTGATTGCCCACGTCAGACACTTTTCGGAACAGCACCTCAGTCCAAATGGCCAAACGTCGAAAAAATTGGCGGAGAGACAGAGATTCGAACTCTGGGTACTGTTGCCAGCACAACGGTTTTCGAGACCGCCCCGTTCAACCACTCCGGCACCTCTCCGCGACAGACCATGTAAACGATCTTTGGTTGTGGCGGCGGAATGTATCAGAAGCCTCCTCCGACACAAGCTGTCAGAAGCCTATCTCTCACATTAGATAAGGCCGAAAGCTGCTAAAGCCGGCGATAAATGTGCTCGTCCCTTGATATAGATGCATATGCATCTATATAAGACTGAGTTGAGATCATCTGAGGCGACCCAATGCGACTAGACGACCACCCCACCGTCCTGAAAGTCAGAGCGACCGAAGCGCCCCCGGCCACACCCGACCCCTTGGACGCCGCCTGGCTGAAAAAGCTTTGCCTGGAAGCAGGAGCCGATGATGTTGGCTTTGTTGCGATCGATCGACCAGAGGTCGCCGACCAAAAGGCAGACATCCTTTCCATTCTTCCCGAAACACAAACCCTCATCAGCATTGTGTCCCGCATGAACCGGGACGCGGTCCGCACCGCCACACGCTCCATCGCCAATCACGAGTTTCACGAGACCTACAGTTCAGTGAACGAAGCCGCACGTCACATCGTCAAGGCGCTGGAAGCAAAAGGCATTCCGGCGCTCAACGCTGTCGCCGCTTTCCCGATGGAAGTCCAGGACTTCCCCGGCAAGAGCTGGCCGATCTCCCACAAGCCGATCGCGGAAGCCGCAGGGCTTGGAAAAATGGGCTTCCACCGAAACGTCATCCACCCGAAATTTGGCAACTTCATCTTGCTCGACACAATCTTGATCGGGCGGGCGGTTACGGAAGAAAGCAAAGCGCTCGATTATTCGCCTTGCGTTGAATGCAAGCTTTGCGTTGCCGCCTGTCCAGTAGAAGCCATCGGCCCGGATGGCAGTTTCAATTTCTCCGCCTGCTACTCTCACAACTACCGAGAATTCCTCGGTGGCTTTCTGGATTGGACGGAGCAGGTCGCAGACGCGAAAGACAAACATGATTACCGGGAAAAAGTGAGCGAAGGAGAGGTTGTTTCCATGTGGCAAAGCCTCTCTTTCAAGCCGAGCTATAAAGCCGCCTATTGCGTCTCTGTTTGCCCGGCGGGCGAAGACGTCATCAGCCCCTATCTTGAAGACCGAGTGGGCTTTGCCGACAGGTTTGTTAAACCTCTCCAGCAGACAGCAGAGACCATTTACGTACTGCCAAACTCTGATGCCGAGACGCTCGTCCCCTCTCGGTTTCCTGCCAAAACAACAAAGCAGGTCCGTTGGAACATCAGCGCCAACGACATATTCAGCTACCTGTTCAACATCACGCTAACGTTTCAGAGGCGCAAAGCCGGTGATTTGGACGCCACCTACCACCTTCGTGTCACCGGCGACATGCCACTGGACGCCACGATCACCATTACCCGCCGCCGGATCGAAATCGAGTTCGGCTTAACCGGTGAACCAGACCTCACGATTGAGACGGCACCTGAGACCTGGATGGCGGCCTTTGAAGAAGGTTTCTCTCTGGAAAAGGCGCTGACATCGGGCGAGATGAAGCTGGACGGCCCGGCAGACTTGTTCCACCGTCTGGCTGCCTGTTTTCCAACTTATGGCGACATTGAACGAGAGCTAGCCTGACATGACCAAGCCCCTGCCTGCGACGTCCCAGCAAGCCATAAACATCGGCGCCAGCTGTGCCTGCTTTGCTGTGCGCAAAATGACACGCGCGGTCACCCAGCTCTATGATCATCATCTGGCAGAAGTGGGTCTGCGCATCACCCAGTTTACATTGATGAACGCCATCGCGGGCTTTGGCCTGGTGCCTGTCTATGTGCTTGCAGAAGAACTGGTAATGGACAGAACGACGCTTACCCGCAACCTCAAGCCTCTCATCAAAGCCGGGCTTGTCGCCAGCACACAAGATGAAAAAGACGCCCGTGTCCGCAACCTGACCCTCACGACAGAGGGCGCAGAACGCCTTGCCGCAGCTCTTCCTCATTGGGAAAGCGCTCAGGCTGAGTTTGTTGAAAAAGTAGGTGAAACATCCTGGGCGGAAGTCTCCCTTGGAATCTCGCAGATCGACCGCGCCCTGAGCACAGGCCCCCGGCCGTCAGACAGGCTGCGCACGACTCGGTAAAACGTCGCTGGCGAAAAATCCGCATTCCTCTTATGGCGCGTTGTATCTCACTGATCTGAGCGAACCACACCATAAGCGTACAAAATTGGTGCGGTTTTTGGTTCCGATTAAACGCAACACGCTCTAGTTTGATCCCATGCAAAGCGACGACCATAAGCCACTGCTGAGCGCACGCGCCTGGGCCATTCATATATTCACAGCGTCGGGGGTCATTCCCGGTCTCCTGTCAATTGAAGCTGTTTTTGCAGGTGACGGACGCAGCGCCCTTCTCTGGTTGGGACTTGCTCTCGTCATCGACGGGCTGGATGGGCCCCTGGCCCGCCGTTTTGAGGTCACACGCTACACCCCCCGCTTTGATGGGGCGATCCTCGATCTCGTAATCGACTATCTCACCTATACGGCCATCCCCGCATTGATGATCTGGCAGCTGGAGCTTGTGCCAGAAGGGTGGGGTCTTGCAGCAGCAAGCTTTGTGATGCTCACCGCGCTTTATTGCTTCGGCAATAAGGACATGAAAACCACTGACAATTATTTCGAAGGCTTTCCGGCAACCTGGAACCTCGTTGTACTGTGCTTCTTCTTGAGCGACAGCGGCCAACTCACCAACCTGCTTGTCATCGCTCTTCTCGGCATCCTGACGTTTACCCGGCTGAAATTCATCCATCCGTTCAGAGTTGTACGACTTCGTCTCGTGACAATTTTCATGACGGCCGCCTGGGGCCTGTCCAGCACCTGGTTGCTCATCGCCAAGACCGACGCACCGCTCCTCGACAGCGAACCTGCTGCCTATGGCGCGTGGATTTTCTCATCTCTCTATTTTGTCGGCTTTGGTGCCGTCCGCTCATTTCAGCGGAACATCAAAAGCGCTTAGGGACGAGCGCCTGGCGTCGGCGCGGTTGGGGGAATGGGCAACAACAAGGGCGGTGGTATGCGCCCGCCTATGCCACCCGGGTCACCGATCAGATCCTGAAGCCGCGACAACACGCCAGGCGGCAGCCCTGGCGGCAACCTTGCCGGATCAAACCCCTCCTGCCCCACGGCCTCGCGCAACCGAACAAGCCCCGCAAAGGCTGCAAGCTCAGACCCCGCCCCGTTAAGCTGAGACGGGTCGATACCTGCTTCTTCCAACCGAAGCCGTATCTCGTCAAATTGCGGCATGGAGGCAGGGTCAAAATCCTCTCCGGGTGCAAAGGGAAACGCTGTTCCCGCAAGACCCTCAATCGCATCTTTGTTGGCCAAGAATGCCGCAAAAAGCGCCGGGTTGAATTGATGAATACCCTCTGCTGTCGCATCAGCCCCGCCGAGCTCCATAAGCGCTGAGAGCTGATCGGCAGTCAGAGGACGTGTCGCATCAAGCAAGGCAGGGGGTAAGCCTTTTGTGGTTACAAGGGCGCGCACCTGATCAATGTCAGGGAGGTTGGTTGGGTCCACTGTCAGCTCTTCAAACGCTCGGCCTTCAGCACGACCACGCAGAAGGTCAGGAAACTCCCCAGCGCCCAGGTGCTCACCATCCAGCGCCCAGGGCATGTCGCGCAGCAGTCCTGGTATCTGAATATGGGGTTGCGGGGTGATGGAAACTTCGCCCTCCAGCCACCGGCCCTTAAACAATGCGGCGGGCATCCCACTACTTGGCATGCGCTGCGCAAGGCCAGCAGGCAGTGTCCAATTGTGCCCTGCCAAATAGTGGAGCCCTGCAGCATCCGATGCAACAAACCCTTGAACCAGCAGGTCGCTCATGCGCCCGCCAAAAGGTTCGTGCGGCGCTTTGACAAAGTCGGTGACTTTGAACTGCCGGGCTTCAAGCACGCCGCGAAGCAGAACTTCATCGCCAGCTTCAATGGTACGACCATCAATAAGAGGACGATCAAACAGGAGCCCGCCCAATACCAGCGTATCTTCCGCTGATGACAGCGCGATGCCGCGGACAAAGGCACCAAGCGACGGCGAGACAGGGTCGATGCGGCTTGCAATAACTTGCTCATCGGCGCCACGCAGACCACTCACCCGTACCCATTCGTCAATCTCGGGAAGACGGTCGCTGGGGGCGACTTCAATTGTCTGACCCAACACTTGGATGGTGCGCGCCAGCGGGTCAACGTCACTAACAGGACCCAGCGCAGCATGCTGAACTTCAACAAGGTGTGCTTGGTAGCGTTCACCCATGGGCTCTGCTTCGACGGCCACAACCTGACCAATGGCAAAATCGGACGGGGAGCCTACAACCCCATCAACAACGACAGGCGTCTCATCTTCATAGTCAATATGCACACCGTTCACGACGATGCTGCCAAAGGCAGAGATGATCCCAAAGATGCCCGTTCCGCCGACCCCTTCATCCCCGTCGCCACCAGCACGCGCCACACCGGTCGCAAAACCAGTCCCTCCGACACCTTCGTCAAGATCACCTTCACCACCAACATCTGTATAGCCGGTGCCGCCAACGCCGCTGTCAGGAACTGATGCATCAGACGGTGCCATTGCCATTTGGCCCAACCCGGTACAGCCACTCACAAGACTTGCCGTCAGAAGAACAACCAACGCGCGGATCATGATGCATCCCCCGCATTGTCGTCTGGACGCTCATCAAGCTCTGAATGGAAATACACACCGAACGTCATGCGGTGACGGCCATCGCCACGGGCTCGATCCTTGGTTGCGAGTTCGAGCGCGCTTTTGTTGGCTTCGCGCACCGCTTCGCTGCCCAATTCCCGGGCAAGCAAACGCAGCTTTTCAATGGAAGTTTCGCTCAGGCCCCAATAGAAGGTCGCCCGGTCAATGAACCGTGGCTCTTCCCCTTGGAGATTGTGCAGGCCTGCAGCGATGTGGTCGCGCAGGTTACGCCCAAAGAAGTGAAGCGCTTCTTCTTCGCCTTCCGGCGTCGCAAAAGCCTCAGTGTTGAGGTCAATAAATCCATCATCGCGCCGAAGCGCGACATTAAGCCGGAGCCAGTCATCAAGCACGGCACGCGACCGCACATCTTGGCTCACCTCTCCGACCAATTCTTCAAAGCTCGGTGATCCGTCAGACCGCTTTTCATAAAGCGGCTGGGGATTTCCCTCCGCATCAGCAAATGGAGGCCGCCCCATCCATATCCCTGTGAGCTTTGATCCCAACGATGCGGCACTTGGTGCCCGAGGCACTTCATCAGCATCTTCCAGGAGCCGCTTGACGTCCTTGCGATGAACACCGGTCATGACGCTGATCGCGCTCTGAGTGACCCGCCCCGCTTTGGCAGCTTCCGTCTGCGCTGCATCTACATAAAGCGCCTTTAATTCTTCAATGATCTGAGGGAGTTGAACGCCACGGCGCACCAATCCGCGCACAAGCGGCCGCAATACCGTGCGCACAGCTTTCAAAAATGGCCCTGACGGCCCGTCTTTTTCCAGGATTTCCCCCATATCCTGAGACTATACAAAAATATGTGGGAAAACTACCCACATTTTTGTTGACGTGGGATTTTTTCCCACATATGTTGACCCTGTTGCCGACACACAGTTAGCAACACCTGGTGAGCACTAGGCCCCTGTCGGCACAGTTTCCTTCTGGCCGGTCAGCATCCTCACCCCTTGGGTCTATGTTCTATTAGGTTGGGCCGGAGGAGTCGCAAGCACCTCCGGCCTACTCTTTTTCAGCCCCACAATTCTGAGTGTTTACGCGGAAAGGCTTCCGGCATCCGCGTGCTCGAGGATCTGGACGTAATGCGCACCGAGGTCTGGCACGAAGGCTTCGTGGCCAAGACAGCGATCCAGATGAGCCATCGCTGCGGGGAAGCGGTCTTTCAAGTTCTCATCAAACAGTGGCATCAAACCAGCGTCTTCAAGCACGGCCCGATTGTAATGCGAGAGAGCAAACTCAACCATCTCAGCCGCAAAGCAAATGTCGGCAAGTGACAAAGCCTCACCCACCAGGCAGGTCCGCCCTGCAAGCGCCTTTTCAATGCCCCCCATATGGGTATCGACCGCTTTCGCAGTGGCAGCATGAATATCCTGCGAAATCGATTTGGCGATCAACGCCAGAAGGTATTTCTGGGTGTCTCGCGCAAACACGAGGCTCACATCCAAAAAACTGTCAATCCGGGAAGCCTCGTAAGGATCGCGCCCATAGATGGGATGGTCGTTCTTGGACAACCGGGCAACCGCACGCGCAATACTATTGGACTCAAATATTCCGAGTGCGCCGTCCGGACTGAACGCAGCGGGCACGGTGCCAAACGGATGCGCATCCAGAAAAGCATCGGTCTTGTGCAACGCGCCTGCGAACCCCATCCGCGCCTCTCTCAGTGTAGGAGATCCTGGCGCTTTGTCTTCTTCGGTCAGAGGACGTGCATCAAAGTCCCACAGCCAGTCGGCAAGCTCTCTGGGTTTCGCGCCACGAATCTCGACATCTACATCACAGAGGCGCGCAGTAACCGTCGCTTTGTAGACGCGGGGATTGGGCATATAGGAAAAGAGTCTGAGATCAGCCATTCAAGCGCTCCCGGGAGTGGAGTTCGAAAACGGAACTATAACGCTTTCAGGTGAAGTGGACTTACGTTTCAAACCCAAATATCTGGGGCGGAAACGCGACAAACCCAGGAGCAAAGAGAGAGACAGGACTGCGTATGATCTCTCACACCAATCTTTAGACTTGTACCAACATCAGTTTTTTATATAATCACCATTATGCCAAAAAAAGTTGATCACACAGAAAGACGTCGCACCTTCGCCAATGCCGCCATTGAGGTCATTGGCACACAGGGCCTGGACGCCGTGCGTCTTACAGACGTGGCCCGTGTTGCAGGCGCCACCACGGGCAGCCTCACACACTATTTCAATGACAAAGACCAGCTGATCGCCGCTGCACTCGAAGAAGTCATTTCCCAGGCCTCCCAGCGTGGAGCACGCGCGAGCGGGAGCATTCTGGAAATGGTATCGAGCTTTTTGCCGCTCGATGAAGAAGGGCAATTGGCGTCCCGCGTCTGGCTCGCCTTTTTTGACCGGGCACTGACCAGCGACACACTGGCCGCCATTCATCGGCAATATTATGACGAATTTCAATCGAGCCTGATTGAACGGCTCTCGCTGGAAAGCAGCGCACCACGTGAGCAGCTTGCAATGCTTGCCGATGCCATTATCGCAATTGTTGATGGGCTTCTGGTCCGCGCAACGCTGGATCCCGAAGGTTGGCCCGCGCGCAAACAAATAGATCACCTAGACCTAATGCTTCGCTCCCTCTTGGGCGACACAATCAAACTGGAGGAAACACTATGACGGCACCCAAAGTAGAAACCCTGCCTGCAACCGCCACCAAGGACGAAATCATGGCGGTGATCAACCGAGACGGCGCGGTGATTCTCAAAGACGTCTTAAATGCCGAACAGGTCGCGACGCTAAACACCGAAATCGGCCCCTACGTTGAAGCAACCGAGGACGGCCGAGACGATTTTACAGGGCGCCATACAACGAGAACAGGGGCGCTTGTTGCCCGGTCGGCCATGTGCCGCGAAATGATCATGCATGACACGATCCGAGAAGCGGTCGGCGACTTTCTCCTGCCCAATTGTGAGGCCTATCAGATCCACCTCACCCAGGTGATCCGCATCAAGCCTGGCCAGCCTGAACAGGCAATCCACCGGGACCGCTGGGCGTGGGGGAAATACCTGAAAGGTGTCGAACCACAGCTCAACACGATCTGGGCAGCGACCGACTTCACCAAGGAAAACGGCGCAACCCAAGTGGTTCCAGGCTCTATCACCTGGCCAGATGACCGGGTCGCAAAACCCGAAGAGATCGGATATGCGGAAATGTCGGCAGGCTCTGTCCTGATTTACACAGGCACAGTCTTCCATGGCGGCGGCGCCAATAAGTCCAACGGAGACCGGGCGGGCATCAACATCACCTACACGCTGGGCTGGTTGCGCCAGGAGGAAAATCAGTATCTCTCCTGCCCGCCAGAGATCGCCAAAGACTTCGATCCAGAGCTTCAGGCGCTGCTGGGATACGCGATGGGATCTTATGCCCTTGGCTATTACACCCCCCCACTGCCAGCCGGCGAAGGCCCCGAAATTGTACCGCCAGAATTCGCCCTTGGAGTGAAAAGCGCAGGCTCCGGCTTCGGATCTGCGGAGCTTCTGGAGGCTGTAGCAAACAGCGGCACGGCCGAAAAGCAGGCTTAACGGCCGACCGTTTGAAAATCCGGCAAAACGGGGGTAAAAAGCCCCCAAATCTGCCCGATGCCGCCCAAAGTCAGTTGACACCCCCCGCGCCACGGCTATAGTGCGCGCCACTCACCAGCGGTCCCCGCCAATCATCCCTGATTGACGGCAGGGCCCCTGGATTTTGTTTTGCATGGAATTTCAAGATGTTCGCAGTTATCCGCACTGGCGGTAAGCAATATCGGGTCGCTAAAGACGACGTGATCAAGGTCGAAAAACTCACTGGCGAAGCTGGTGACAAAATTGATCTTACCGACGTTCTGATGGTCGGCGGCGAAGGCACCGATACAAAAGTCGGCGCTCCTCTGATCGGTGGCGCTTCGGTGAAAGCCGAAATCGTCGAGCAGGGTCGCTCGCGCAAGATCACGGTCTTCAAAAGGAAGCGCCGTCACAATTACCGTCGCACGGCAGGTCATCGTCAGCACCAGACGTTGCTGAAAATCACGGACATCGCAGCAGGCTAGTAAGCATTTTCAGCAAACTGGGTTTGCGGTTCGAAAATGCGACAAAGAAAAATGTTCCAGCGCACCGGCACTGGAAAATGGAGTTAGAGAAAAATGGCTCATAAAAAAGCAGGCGGTTCATCCCGTAATGGTCGCGACAGTGCTGGACGTCGTCTTGGCGTCAAAAAATCTGGTGGCCAGGCTGTAATTGCAGGCAACATCATCATTCGTCAGCGCGGCACCAAATGGCACCCGGGCGAAAATGTCGGCATGGGCAAAGATCACACAATCTTTGCGACAACCGAAGGCACTGTAAGCTTCCGCACCCGCGCTGGTGGCCGGACCTATGTGTCCGTTCTCTCAAGCGACATGCCGGTAGCGAACGCAGCAGACTAAATAGCAGGTGAAACGTCGCCTGCGGGTGGCGGATAGACCTAAAGACTTCGAGAGGGAGATGGTTCGCCATCTCTCTCTTTTTTTGTGCTTCCCTCTCAAAAACACTAGATGCTGACCTGGGAGGAGGACCCCATGATTGCCGAAACACTGAGCCTGGCAGGCGACAAACTGACGCTGCGTCCCTTCACATTGGAGGACGCCCCCCGCGTCCAGGAACTGGTGAGCAATTGGAACGTCGCATCCATGGTTGCCCGCATCCCTCACCCTTATCCTGACGGTGGTGCCGAGGAGTGGATCAGCGGACACAATGAGCGCCGGGCATCCGGCGACAGCTGGCCCTTCGCCATTGAAACCAAAAAAGCGGGCCTTGTGGGCACCATCGGTCTCAGCAAGACAGACGGCAGCTCCATGGAGATCGGCTATTGGATTGGCGAACCCTATTGGGGCAACGGCATCGCATCAGAAGCCGCCCGCGTCCTGGTCGAATTTGCCTTCGACATTCTGGACATCGAAAAGCTGACAGCGGGACACTTCAAAGGCAATCCCGCATCTGGGCGCATACTTACAAAGGTAGGGTTTCTGACTGTGGGGGAAGACAAACGCTTCTGTCTCGCCCGGGGAGAAGAGCTAGACTGTATTGCGCTGGAACTGACAGCCGCCGAGCACCGGAAGACGAGATGATGGCCACGATCCTGACCACCGACCGGCTGCGTCTGCGCACCTTTGAGCCACAGGACGCAGCTCTTGTGACCAACTATGTGGGCGACTGGGATGTTTGTTCCAAGCTCACCCGCGTGCCCTACCCCTACACGCGGGAGATGGCTGATCAGTGGATCGCAAGCCACGATGCTTCCCCTGACATCATCTGCGCAATCGAGGTCGACGGCGCGCTTGCCGGCTGCATCGCCCAGGAGCAGGAGTTCGGCTATTGGCTGGGAAAACCTTTTTGGGACAAAGGCATCATGACGGAAGCTGCACGCGCATTTGTCTCCTATCTCTTTGAGACAGAACACATGCATGATCTTGGCGCGTCCTTCTTTAAAGACAATCCAGCCTCAGGTGTGGTTCTGAAACGCTGCGGTTTCAAGATCACGGGTGAAAGCACATCGTTCAGCCTTGCTCGAAACCAGGAGGTCGAACGCTACGACGTCACCACCAACAGACATGTCTGGGAAGACCTGAGGGACAGCTGGTAGGAAAATGAAACGCGTCTTCACAATGCCCGGCGAGAAACAACCTGTTCTGAAAACAGAACGGCTGACACTCCGCGCATTTACGATAGAGGACGCCGAAACCACCGCCAAGCTGGCCGGTGAATGGGACGTGGCCAGTATGATGGCGCCCGTGCCCTATCCTTACCCCGTCTCTTTCGCCAGAGATTGGATCGAGAGCCATCAGGCAAGCGCCATGGGAGGAACCGACATGACCTTCGCCATCTGGCTCGCCGACACTCTTATCGGCTCCATAAACGTTGAGAACCGAGGCGATGACACGACAGGGATCGGCTATTGGATCGGCAAGACCTTCTGGAACAAGGGCTATATAACTGAAGCCGTTGCAGAAATCCTTCGCTACGCCTTCGACATTCTCAGCATTAACCTTCTCACCACGGAATTGTTTGCCGATAACCTGGCATCAGCCCGTGTCTTAGAGAAGGCAGGCTTCACATTTCACCAGGAGACGTCTGGTTGGAGCGAAGCCCGGAAGGAAACATGCCCTAAACGTGAGTATCGCTTGACCAAAGCCCGCTGGCAGGCTCAAAAGGGGCCATTATGAAATTCCTGGACCAAGCAAAAATCTATATTCGTTCTGGCGATGGCGGAGCTGGCTCAATCAGCTTCCGGCGGGAGAAGAATGTCCAATATGGCGGACCCAATGGCGGTGACGGCGGCAAGGGCGGCCATGTCATTGTCGAATGCGTTGAAGGTCTCAATACGCTCATCGACTATCGCTATCGACAGCACTTCAAGGGCAAGACCGGTGTGCACGGCATGGGTCGCGATCGATCCGGTCCCAACGGGGAAGATGCCATTCTTCAGGTACCTGTAGGCACCCAGGTTTTTGAAGAAGACAATGAGACGCTGATTGCCGACATGAAACGGGTAGGCCAACGCGTTGTCCTTCTTAGAGGCGGCAATGGCGGCTTTGGCAACGCGCATTTCAAGACCGCGACCAACCAGTCACCCCGTCATGCCAATCCTGGCCAAGAAGGCAAAGAGATGTGGATCTGGCTTCGCTTGAAGCTGATCGCAGATGCTGGCCTTGTCGGTCTTCCCAATGCGGGCAAAAGCACATTCCTTGCCGCTGTCTCACAGGCCAAACCAAAAATTGCCGACTATCCGTTCACGACCCTCAATCCGAACTTGGGTGTTGTGGATATGGAGAATGACGGCTTTGTGCTCGCAGACATTCCAGGTTTGATTGAGGGTGCCCATGAAGGCGCAGGCCTCGGTGACCGTTTCCTCGGCCACGTGGAGCGCACAAACATTCTGCTTCACCTTGTCGATGGCACAGATGAAGACGTCACAGGCGCGTACAAAACCATCAAAGGCGAATTGGAAGCCTACGGGGCAGGACTTGCAGAAAAGCCAGTCATTGTGGCGCTCAACAAGTGCGATGCCCTGACTGAAGATGTCATCGCAGAGCGCAAAGCTGCGCTGGAAGAAGCATCAGGCCAAGAGGTCATCCTCTTGTCCGGCGTCTCCGGCGACGGCGTGCGCCCTGTGCTGCACAGTCTTCTAAAGGAAATCAGTCTGCACCGCGGCAAGTCGGCCACGGACGAAGAAGACGAGGCATCAACCTCACAAGGGTGGCAGCCATGACCTCCCGGCTGGAGAGTGCAAAACGGGTTGTTGTAAAAATCGGCTCCGCCCTTCTGGTTGAGGGAGAGACAGGCAAGCTCAACCGGTCTTGGCTGGACGCCCTGATGGACGACATTGCGACCATGCGCAACAAAGGCCAGGACGTGGTTATTGTGTCCTCAGGCGCCATTGCGCTTGGCCGTCATGCATTGGGGCTGGCACCCGGCTCGCTCAAGCTGGAAGAAAGCCAGGCTGCAGCGGCAGCTGGACAGATCCACCTCGCCCATGCGTTTCAGGCATCGCTCGCCGAGCGCAACCTCTCCACAGCCCAGGTGCTTGTTACGCTTGACGACACAGAAGAACGTCGCCGCTACCTCAACGCTCGCTCGACGGTGACGACTTTGTTGACGCTCGGTGCTGTTCCCGTCATCAATGAAAACGATACCGTCGCCACTTCAGAAATTCGCTATGGCGACAATGACCGTCTTGCCGCCCGTGTTGCCTCCATGATTAGCGCTGATTGTCTGGTGCTTCTTTCCGATATTGATGGGCTCTACTCAGCACCTCCTGGCAACACAGACGCCAAACACATACCTGAAGTGGCGCACATTACCGCAGAGATTGAAGCCATGGCCGGCGACGCAGGCTCTGATCTTTCCCGCGGCGGCATGAAAACCAAAATTGCAGCTGCGCAGATCGCAACGCAAGCAGGCTGCCACATGGTCATCACCAATGGTCGGACAGCGCATCCGTTAAAAGCACTCACTGAGGGCGCGCAATGCACTTGGTTCGACGCTCTCTCAGATCCCGAGACAGAGCGCAAACGCTGGATCGCGGCAACACTTCAAGCCTCAGGTGTCCTGCTCGTTGACTCAGGCGCTGCCAAAGCGCTTGAGAACGGAAGCAGCCTCCTGCCTGCAGGCATTGTGGGAGTTGAAGGCACATTTGAACGTGGCGACGCAGTGCTGGTTAAAAATGGGTCGGGGGAAGAAATTGGCCGCGGGCTCTCTGCCTATTCGAACCTTGATGCAAAAGAAATCGCAGGGCACAACAGCAGTGAAATTGAAGCCCTTCTGGGCTATCGTGGACGGTCTGAGATGATCCACCGGGACGACCTCGTCTTAAAGAAAACACTCAGAAACGAAGACAAAGGATAATGGCATGAGCATCGCCGATCTAAATGCAGCAAATGACGATATCGAAGCCATCATGGCAGATATCGGCGCACGCGCACGCACAGCCGCAAAGAAGCTCGCCACCATTCCGACAAAACAGAAAGATGCTGCCCTGCTTGCAAGCGCAATGCTGGTGCGTGCGAATGCGGGTGACATTCTCCAAGCCAATGCAAAAGACATGGAAGTCGGTCGCGCGAAAAACCTGTCGGCACCGATGATGGATCGACTGATGTTGGATGATGCACGCATTGAAGCCATTGCGAAAGGAATCGAAGACGTCGCAGGTCTGAAAGACCCTGTCGGCGATGTAATGGACAATTGGGACCAACCCAGCGGCCTCAACATCTCCCGCGTCCGCGTGCCGCTTGGCGTGATTGGGGTCATCTACGAAAGCCGGCCAAACGTCACAGCTGATGCTGCGGTCCTTTGCTTGAAGGCAGGGAACGCCGCCATTCTGCGTGGCGGTTCGGAGAGTTTCCATTCAAGCCGCGCCATTTTTGATTGCCTTGAAGAAGGCATGACAGCAGCGAACCTGCCTGAGGGAACGGTGCAGATCGTACCAACGACAGACCGCGCTGCCGTTGGCGAAATGCTGAAAGGCCTGGATGGAAATCTTGACCTCATCATTCCCCGCGGTGGGCGCTCGCTGGTGGAACGCGTACAAAATGAAGCGCGCGTGCCCGTGTTCGCGCACCTCGATGGAATTTGCCACGTCTATGTGGACCGCGACGCCGACCTCTCTATGGCAAAAGAAATTGTCGTCAACGCCAAGATGCGCCGCACGGCCATTTGTGGTTCGGCAGAGACTGTCCTGGTCGACAAAGGTGCAGCAGATAAAAACCTCGCACCCATCATCGCAAGCCTGATTGAGGCAGGGTGTGAAGTTCGCGGTGACGAGACGACGCAACGCACCGACACACGCGTGCAGCCCGCTACGGCAGACGACTTTGGAACAGAATTTCTCGACGCGATCATCTCGATTGCCGTCGTCGATGGGGTGAAGGATGCGATGCGCCACATCAGCGACTTCGGATCTGACCACACAGATTGCATCGTGACCGAGAATGCGGAGACCGCGACGCGCTTTCTAAACGAAGTCGACAGCGCCATCGTGCTCCATAATGCGTCGACGCAATATGCTGACGGCGGAGAGTTCGGCATGGGTGCAGAGATCGGCATTGCAACTGGCAAGTTCCATGCGCGCGGACCGGTGGGACTGGAACAACTCACCAGTTTCAAGTACCAGGTGCGCGGCAGCGGCCAGATCCGTCCGTAAGCGAAAGCAAGTGGCCTTTACTCCAGCGACATCGCCCGGCATGAAAATCGGGCTTCTGGGCGGCTCGTTCAATCCTGCCCATGCCGGCCACCGTCTTGTGTCCACAATGGCGATACAACAACTGGGCCTCGACCAAATTTGGTGGCTGGTATCACCTCAAAACCCGCTTAAATCGGAAGCCGAGATGGCACCGTTGGGCGAACGCCTGAAAAGCGCCAACAAGATCGCCGATCATCCGCGCATTGTCGTTACCGACATTGAGAGCCAACTGGACACCCAGTACACGATCGACACTGTTCACGCACTGCAGCAGCGCTTTCGGGATGTCCGTTTCATCTGGCTGATGGGCGCAGACAATATGATCCAACTTCCCAAATGGTCGAAATGGCGCGAGCTTGTGGACACGATCCCCATCGCAATCTATCCAAGGCCGGGCTTCACCCTCAAGGCAAGGCTGTCACCAGCGGCATCAACATACCGAACAGCCTGGCTCGACCGCTCTGACGCCACCCTTCTTCCCAGCCTGAAGGCCCCCGCTCTTTGTTTCCTCGAAGGCCCCGAGAATCCAATTTCGGCGACGTCGATCCGACAAAACGCTAAAGCCGGCTCAACAAAAAATTCATAAGCCATTGAAATATATACATCTTTTGAGCCGATAAGTGCGACCAATTGGGTACATTGAATTGTCGCCGCCAAGCAGTCATATTTCCCCCGAGGGAGGCAAAAAGCCTGTCTCGTGATGGCCAAGGCAGCTGTCACTTTCTTACTGCATAGGGACCCCGTACGGGGACAAGGAGATATCCCTGAGCGCTCAAAACCTGGACTCTTCAGTCCAACCCCAGTCACAACAGGGCGTACAAGCTCCACTGACGACTGGTGCAAAATCACCCAAATCTCAATCAACTGCGATGCTCGATCTTGTCATGACCTGTCTTGACGATGACAAGGCAGAGGAGATTGTGTCGATCAATCTTGAGGGCAAATCCGCGATTGCCGACCATATGGTCGTCGCCAGCGGTCGCTCCCAACGTCATGTCGGTGCATTGGCAGATCATCTGACGCGGCGCATGAAAGAGGAAGGCCTCGGCAATGCACGTGTGGAAGGACTGCCACAAGCTGATTGGGTCCTCATTGATGGCGGCGATGTGATTGTTCACATCTTCCGGCCAGAAGTGCGTGAGTTCTACAAGCTGGAAAAGATGTGGTCAGCCGATGTCACGGCTGAGCGGATCGCCGTCAGCTAGAACAGGATGCGGGTGGAAATAGCTGCCGTGGGCCGGATGAAACCCGGCCCCGAGAAGGATCTTTTCGACCTTTTCTCCAAGCGCTTTGACGCCACAGGCCGAGGTGTAAGTCTTGGGCCTCTTGCACTCACAGAAGTCGAAGAAAAGCGAAATCTGGAGAGAGGCGACCTGGCGGAGCGCGAGGGTGAAAAAATCCTTGGCACTCTCTCCAAGGGCGCAAAGCTCATTGTCCTTGATGAACGTGGACGGTCCTTGGAAAGCAAGGCCTTTGCAGAAAAGCTCGGCGCTTGGCGCGATGAAAGTGTGCCGGTATGCGCCTTTGTGATCGGCGGCGCAGGCGGACTAAGCAATGCGGTGCGAGAGCGCGCAGACCTAAAGATGTCATTTGGCCAACAAACTTGGCCCCATATGCTGGCCCGCGTTATGCTCACCGAACAATTATATCGAGCGGCCACGATACTAGCGGGCCATCCTTACCACCGGGATGGATGAAGGTCAGTGCTTTCACACTTAAGGTCAGCTAGACAGGTGTCAGCACGCTCAGTAGGGTCGCCAACTTTCCATTGTAACGAGTGATTCTACGCATAGTTTTGCTGGCGCCTGAGCCAGAGAAATAGCAGAACAATAACATCGGCCCGCGAGACACCAGTCACGAACCAATGGGTCACCAGGAGACACGACGAGATGGCACGCGCAACTAGCACAGAACCCGTTGTTCTTGCGATTCTGGACGGCTGGGGAAACCGGGCGGAAACCGAGGCGAACGCCATCGCCACAGCAAAAACACCGATCTTCAATCGCCTTGCAGCACGCGGCCTCAGAACGATGCTGGCCGCAGGCGGGGAAGCTGTCGGCCTTGCACCGGATCAACCCGGCAATGTCGAAGCAGGCCATCGTGCCATCGGCTTGGGTCGGACGGAACCGCAATTTGCCGTGCGCATCAACGCTGCCTTTGCGGGCGATGGGAACGAACCCATCACCCAAAATAAGGCGCTTCAGAATCTCATCCTCAAGGCCCGCAGTGTCGGCGGTGCTATCCACCTGGTCGGACTGATCTCGCCTGCAGGTGTCGAGGGACACCAATATCATCTCGCCGTTCTGGCAGCACTTATGAGCCATGAGAACGTCCAGGTATGGATCCACGCTATACTGGACGGAGAAGATGCAGACGCCCAAAGCGGTGCAGACTGTCTGGGTGAATTTCTAAACGATATCGAAGGTGCCAAGAATGCGCAGCTCGCCACTGTTATGGGGCGCCGCTACGCATTTGACCGGCTCCAGCGAGAGGGTCAGGTTGGACTAGCCCTCAAGGCAATCTCAGAAGCTGGTGCGGTATCTGTCGACTATGCAGTTCCCTATGTTGCGGAGTGCTACGAAAAGGGCCTCTGCGATGCTGATATCCCGCCTGCCATTGTCAGTGGATATGGTGGCCTTCGCCAGGATGACGCTCTCCTGTTAGCTCTCCTGCGCGCCGACGGCGCAACGCAACTTATGGCAGCGCTGTCGGGGTCACCTGACACAAATATTGCCCTCACACACCCGGTTGAGCTTTCCGCAATCTACAGCCTGACGCCCCTGGCGTACCCTTTGCGCGAGACCCTGCCCTCATTATTCGATGAGACACGGTTGAACGGCACGTTGAGTGAAGCGCTGGCAGCCGCAGGAAAACGTCAGCTCTATTTGACTGATGAGGTCTCACCCTTTGCATTGGGCACATACCAGCTTGGCGGCAGACCGGCTCCCTTTGAGGGCGAAACACATCTTGTTTTGCCAAGTCCGAAAAGACAGCAGTTCGAGAAAAAGCCTGAACTTGCCGCCCTTGATCTCGCCAACGAAGCCGTAAGCGCCGTAAAAGCCGGGAGTGCAGATGTTATTGTCGTGCACATGCCAAATATCGGCCTGGCAGCACGCCATGGCGATCCGGCACTTGTAAAAAAGGCTGCGGAAATCGTCGATAAAGCACTTGGCAAAATCACGGCCATATTGGAGAAGCGCGGCGGCACCCTGATCATCACGGGGTCCCACGGCAATGCAGAAGACATGCGCCCCGACGAAACGGGCAAAGCCAATGCACGCAATACCCGCGCCGCCGTACCTCTCATCGTTGATGGCCCACCGGCGTTGCTGGACGCTCTCGCTTTAAAGCCAGGCCGCCTTGCAGATGTGGCACCAACCTTGCTCTCACTTCTGCAGGTGCCCATCCCCCAGGAAATGACGGGATCTCCCTTGTTTGTGACCAATGAGACGGAGGCCCACGAAGCGGTGTGAACATGAGGCTATCCAAAACCGAGAAGCCATCGAAAACAACCTGGCACCTGTTAAGCGCCACCCTGTTAGGCGCATGCCTCCACACGAGCTTTCCTTCTATTGCCAATGAAACCGACCCCGCACGCCTTCAGGAACTGGAGAGCGAAATTGGCGACCGCGTGGAACGCCGTCGCGAGTTAGAAGCACAGGCAGACGCACTGGCGCAGGAAGTTCAGGACATCCGCCAGAAGCTCATAGATGCAGCCGCCCGGGTCCAGAACCGGGAGCGCGATGTTACCGATTCAGAAACACGGCTTGCAGGTCTTGAAGCGGCGCAAGCTGTCCTGCTCGCGCGCCTGGAAACACGTCGCGCAGAGCTGACCGACACACTCGCCGCTCTTCAGAGGCTTGATCGCAACCCGCCACCGGCACTGGCTGTCCGCCCGGACGATGCGGTGTCGGCAATGCGCAGCGCACTCCTCCTGTCGACCATTGTGCCGAAGCTGGAGACAGACGCCCGGGAAATACGCGAGCGCCTGGAAGAACTTGAAATCGTGCGGACTGACCTCACAAACGAACAGGCAACCTTTGATACTGCCTCCGTTGAACTCTCCGATGAGCGTCAGGAACTTGATCAATTGCTGGAAGCGAAAGTCACCGCCGAAGCCGCCGTACGCGCCCTAGCAGAAGAAGAAGCCACGGCACTCGCCACACTTTCTCGTGAAGCAGCAAGCCTGAAAGACCTGATCTCCAGGCTCGAAGCCCGCGCCCGCAGCAGAACGCCTGCCCCGCGCCCAACCATCACCCAGCGCCTGACAGAGCCCCAAACGCCCTCAGACCCGCCTGAGCAGCAAGTTGCCTCAGCACTCCCAAGTCACCTGTTTTCAGCCTCCAGAGGGCTTATTCGTCCCCCTGTAGAGGGTGTTTCCTTGGGAAGGTATGGAACCGACGATGGCATTGGTGGAAAGGTTCCAGGGTTAACGCTGGAAACCCGGCCGGATGCCCCGGTAACTGCCCCATTTGACGGCAGAATCGCGTTTGCCGGACCGTTTCGCAGATACGGCCAACTCTTGATCCTGGAGGTCGGCGAGGGGTACCATCTGCTCCTTGCGGGCATGACCCGAATCGACGGAATTGTGGGCCAGAACGTGCTGGCCGGTGAACCTGTCGGCGCGATGGGCAAATCCCGTTCAGAGGAATCCTCTGAGCCTGGCAGCGACAAGCCAGCGCTCTATATTGAGTTGAGGCGAAACGGCAACCCCGTCGACCCAAGACCCTGGTTTGTCGCAAGTGATAGGAAGGCCCGAGGCTGATGAATAGGTCCGTAATTGCGAGTTTCGCTGTTGGTACGCTGGTAGCCGGCATAACTATTTTTGCCCTGCAGCCGCTGACCAATCAATCTGCCGCCAATGCGGCAAATTCTGAGACCTACCACCAGCTCAATCTTTTCGGCGACGTCTTTGAGCGCGTCAGGGCCGATTATGTCGAGCCCACCGAAGATTCAGAACTGATCGACAATGCGATCAACGGCATGCTGCATTCGCTGGACCCGCATTCAAGCTATCTGAACCCAAAGAGCTTTCGCGACATGCAGGTCCAGACCCGCGGCGAGTTTGGCGGTCTGGGCATTGAAGTCACCATGGAGAACGGCCTGATCAAAGTCGTCACCCCCATTGACGACACACCCGCACAAAAAGCCGGTCTTCTTCCAAATGACCTGATCACACACCTTGATGACACAGCGATTTTGGGCCTGACGCTCTCAGAGTCCGTGGAGAAAATGCGCGGGCCTGTCGACACAACCATCAGCCTGACAATCTTGCGCGAAGGCGTGAGCGAACCCTTCGACGTGAAAGTAACCCGTGACATCATCACCATCCGTTCTGTGCGCTTCCAGCGCGAAGACGATGTTGGCTATATCCGGATCACAAGTTTCAACGAACAGACCTCTGGTGGTCTCGACAATGCGGTCGAAGAACTTTCTGAACTGATCGGCGAAGACCGCGTGAAGGGATACGTCCTGGACCTGCGAAACAATCCTGGCGGCCTGCTCGACCAGGCAATTGCTGTTTCTGATGCCTTCCTCGATAAGGGAGAGATCGTCTCAACACGCGGACGCCGGACCGAAGAAACACAACGCTACAATGCACGCGGCGGCGACAAGGTAGACGGTAAACCCGTTATTATCTTAATCAATGGCGGATCAGCCAGTGCATCTGAGATCGTTGCAGGCGCCTTGCAAGATCATGAGCGCGCAACAGTTCTGGGCACACGCTCATTTGGCAAAGGGTCGGTTCAAACGATCATTCCACTGGGATCAGACGGGGCGATCCGCCTGACCACAGCACGCTATTTCACGCCAAGCGGAACATCTATCCAGGCAACAGGCATCGAACCTGACATTGAAGTTCACCAGGAAGTTGACGAAGAGCGTCAACGCCGGATCACCGGCGAAAGCGCCCTTCCAGGACATCTGGAAGCAGAAGACGGAAAAGAAGAGGTCTCAGGATCTCCGTCCTACGTCCCGTCTGACCGCGCAGATGATCTTCAATTGCAATATGCGTTGGATTTGCTCAATGGTGTCCGCACCTATGAGGTACAGGCAAACACAGATGCACAAAGCGCAACGGTTGCTAACTAATCAGTAGCCCTGCACGGCGTAGTATGGAGGTATGACGCACGGCATATGTGCCCGCTGCGTGGCGTGAGTAGTGTGAGATCAAAGGCGCGAGGCCCAGCCTTTGACTTAAAAATGCGGAACACGGCCCCCAAGGACCGGATGAATGGCAGGCAGTTCAACTGCAACCACTGAAAAACGGCGTTTGCTGCCCAGCATGCCAACAAGTCGCGTAAGTCCCCTCGCTGTGGGAGCCTTCGTGGTGGCTGTATCCTATGCAGCGGTTTTCCTTTGGCTCTGGGCTGGCGAAGCTCCAAGCTATATTGGTCCACAACAGGTCATTGCACTAAGCCCTGAACCCACGCCGCCGGAACTCGATCTCCTGCGTTCAGGCACCGCGGATGAGCCGGTCTCACCTGCGCCGCTGGGCGATACGGCAAATGCACTACCACCTTCGCTTACATTAGAACCGCCCAAACCAACCCAAGCTGAACCGGTAGCAGAAGCACCAAGCCGGCCGGAACGACCACGCGCCAACAGCAACAGCGCTTTGGCCTTACCGCCAGCTCCCCTGCCGGGCCTCGTTGCAAACGGGCCGCACGGACCGCTGCCGGTGATCAGTTCAACGGGGCAGCGATCTTCGATCGTCTATGCAAGACCGTCCGGACTGACCAACACAAATGCCCGACTGCCGCGTGTAGCGCTCGTTGTTGGTGGTCTTGGTATCTCCGAGACAACCACCCGGAACGCAATTGACAAGCTGCCGCCAGAAGTGACCCTCTCTTTCGCCCCCTATGGCCGCAACCTTCAGACATGGATTGATCGCGCGCGTGCTGCGGGCCATGAAGTCCTGCTGGAGCTTCCTATGGAGCCCTATGATTATCCCGCAAATGATCCAGGCCCCTACACACTGCTTACGTCTTTAAGTGCAGCCGACAATCTGGATCGACTGACCTGGTTGATGAGCCGGTTCACCGGCTATGTTGGCGTGACCTCCTACCAGGGAGCAAAGTTTACCGCGGATCGAACATCGATGGAGCCGATCTTCGAGGCGTTGGAAAGTAGGGGCCTCATGTATGTGGACCCCGGAGCCAGCCGCAGAAGCACTGCCACGGAGCTTGCGGCCAATCTGGGGCTGCCCTGGACCAAAGGGGATCGGGCAATTGATCCCGGCAGAACCGCCCGAGCGATTGATGCAGCCCTTGCAAATCTGCAACAACAGGCAAGCCAAAACGGTGTTGTTGTCGGATTGGGCACTGCTTTCCCCGTCACCATCGAACGTATCCAGAAATGGACAGAGGGCCTTGCGCCTGATGACATTGTTCTGGTACCCGTGAGCGCAACGGCCCGAAACGGCTAAAGCGTTTTCAATAAAAGTTGCAGACTTTTATGGTTTGAGAACGCGACGAAACAAAAAAATCTAGGCCTTACGACGCTTCTGGGAACCTTCATGTCTGACAATAATCTTGATCTGCCCTATCGTGCCTGTGTCGGCATCATGCTTGTCAATTCTGAGGGTAAAGTCTGGATCGGCGACCGGATCGGCTATTCCGACGACAGCCATGACACTGCATGGCAGATGCCCCAGGGAGGCATCGACAAGGGGGAAGAACCATTCGAAGCCGCCCTGCGTGAGCTCCAGGAAGAGGTCGGCACCAACAAAGCCGAGATCGTCCGGGAATCTGCCCATTGGTACAATTATGACCTGCCCAAGGCCATTCAGGGGAAAGCACTGAAAGGCAAGTTTCGCGGCCAGACACAACGCTGGTTTCTTCTACGCTTCACCGGCGAAGATAGCGATATCGACATTGCAGCTGACGCTCACCAGGAATTCTCAGCCTGGCGCTGGGCAGACATGGACGAACTCACCGGCCTGATCGTGCCCTTTAAGCGGGATGTTTATGAGCGGGTCGTCGCGGAGTTTCGCAACATGGTTAAATCGCTTTTGGATAAATGAACGCCGTCTCGCCGAGGACAACATACCGAAACAGTTCGACCACATCGACAGGAACTGAAATCGAGGTTGTCGCCAACCACAAAGCCAGATAGACACCAGCAACGCTTTTCCATTGAATGTCCCGCCAACGGCTCAAAACATAGATCAACGCAGGCGCCCAGAAGAGAACGTGACCAAGCGCCAACAACCGGACCGGCCCAAATGTCGCAGCGAGCGGAAACCCAATAAGGTAGTTCGCTAGCGCAGAGAGAGCGACCACCTGTATCAGCCTGTGCCGACGATTGAAAAGCAACACAATGAATGAGGCAAACTGGAGGACCGTCATCCAGTTCAGCCAGGCCTGCAGATATGGTGGAAACGCCGCCGAATGAGATTGCATTTCCTCAAGGGAATATTGAAACCAGGGAATGTCGGACATTGGGATCTCCTTAAGAGAGCCAAAGTCTAGCCGCCAGCTAACCCGAAAAAGGAGTCCAATTCTGTTAAGGGACCCGCTGAAATTGGTTCCCTAAGAGGCAATACCTATACAGCAAGCGCTTGGGCTTTTCGTGTCCGGCGTTGCCAGACTTTCCAGACAATAGGCTCCAACAGCCGCATGAAGCGTCCATGGGGTGCGATACCGACGGCCTTCGCAATCATCGAAAGCAACCGGTTGGTATGCGACCTCTTGTAAAGCACAAGCGCGCGGGCTTCATAAGCTGCAGCATACCGGCCTCGTTCGTACACCGCACCATCACCAGGTTGCGTGTTCGCCGCATAATACGCGGACGCAAGCTCATCATCATCCGCCTCATTAACACGCAGCAACGCAACTTTCGCCTTCTCAAAGAGCGAGGGCTGCTCATCGATTTCGGTCAGCGTGTCATAGAAAAGTTTGTAGTGACGAAACTCATCCGCAGCAATGCGCTGTGCAATCTGTTTAAGAACGGGTTCATCAGTCGCTTCTTTGATCGCTGTATAGAAAGAGGAAGTTCCACTTTCCACGACGCAGCGCGCAACCATTTCACCTGCACGCGACCCGCGCACACTTTCAGTCGCGTCGGTGGGGATCTGGTAGATCTCCTGAAACCGCTTGAACGCTACATCGAAAGAAAACCCCGGATCGGCGAGCTCCGCCCAGCGGGCCAGAGCAGCGCCATGTTGCTCTTCTTCGCGTCCCCACTGATGGATCGTTTCCTGAACATGCGGCAGATCAGAGAAAACATTGACGAGATAGGTGACGTAGTCACCCGCATTGTATTCAACCATCGCCGCCGCTTTGACAGCAGCCAGCAAATCGGGATCGACTTTTGAAGCGTCAAACTGAGACCACTCAATATCGTCCAGGGTCCAATGCTCGTCCATGTTCATGTCCATCATCTAACTGTCATAGAATAGTATAGCGCTGAGCTGACAAAGCGACACTCATCGCCAAAGAAAAAGGCGGCACTCAAGAGTACCGCCTGAAATCTTAGGGTCTTTGAAGCGTTTCCAGGTGAAGTGCCAAATCAGACTTGGGGGTTCACCGTCCGGAAACGCGCCCAGAAAATGCAGGATCAAACCGCTGCGCGGAGTTCCTGAAGCTGATCGAGATGCGCCTGCGCCTTGGATTTTGCTTCATCGCTTGATGCGTCCTGCAGATCTTCACCTGCATCCTTGATCCGCTGATCAAGGGCCTCAGCATCAAGCTCAGAGAGCGGTACCGCTTCTTCAGCAAGAATTGTGAGGCCCGCAGGCGTCACTTCCGCAAAGCCGCCGCGCACGAAAATACGCATGTCATTGCCGTCTGTGCCGCTAACATCCAACACGCCAACCCGCAATGTCGACATGACGGGCGCATGGCCGGCAAGCACGCCGAAGTCCCCTTCAGAACCCGGCACGACGACCATCTCAGCTTCCGTAGACATCAAAAGACGTTCAGGAGAAACCAGATCGAATTTCAGCTTATCAGCCATAACCGGCCCTCTGTTTAAGCTCTAAAGATTACGCAGCTTCTGCAGCAAGCGTTTCCGCTTTCTTCATTGCGTCTTCGATCGTGCCAACCATGTAGAAGGCAGCTTCTGGAAGGTGGTCATAATCACCATCGCAGAGGCCTTTAAAGCCTTTGATTGTATCTTTCACATCAACAAGCACGCCGGAAGTACCTGTGAAGGCCTCCGCAACGAAGAACGGCTGGCTGAGGAAACGCTCAATCTTACGCGCGCGAGACACGACCAGCTTGTCTTCTTCAGAAAGCTCATCCATGCCCAGAATGGCAATGATGTCCTGCAGCGATTTGTACTTTTGCAGGATTTCCTGAACCTGACGCGCTGTCTGGTAATGCTCATCGCCCACTACACGTGGCTCAAGAATACGGCTTGTTGAGTCGAGCGGATCCACAGCAGGGTAGATACCCTTTTCCGAGATTGCCCGGTTCAACACGGTCGTCGCATCCAAGTGAGCAAACGAAGCAGCAGGTGCAGGGTCTGTCAGGTCATCGGCAGGTACGTAAATCGCCTGCACGGAGGTAACCGAGCCCTTGGTCGTTGTCGTAATACGCTCCTGCAGCTGGCCCATATCTGTTGCAAGGGTTGGCTGGTAGCCCACAGCTGATGGGATACGACCCAAGAGAGCTGACACCTCAGAACCGGCCTGCGTAAAGCGGAAAATATTGTCCACGAAGAAGAGAACGTCCTGGCCTTCATCACGGAAGTGCTCCGCAACAGTGAGGCCTGTCAGAGCAACACGGGCACGGGCTCCGGGAGGCTCATTCATCTGACCGAACACGAGAGCACATTTGGAGCCTTCACCACCGCCCTCTTGGTTCACACCAGATTCGATCATTTCGTAGTAAAGGTCGTTCCCTTCACGTGTCCGCTCGCCAACACCGGCAAACACAGAATATCCACCGTGTGCTTTTGCGATGTTGTTGATCAACTCCTGAATAAGAACGGTCTTACCAACACCAGCACCCCCGAAGAGGCCAATCTTACCGCCCTTCGCGTAAGGCGCGAGAAGGTCCACAACTTTAATGCCCGTGACAAGCATCTCAGCTTCCGTTGACTGCTCAACAAACGCTGGTGCGTCCTGGTGAATACCGCGCTTTGCAGCGGTAACAACCGGACCTTTTTCGTCAACCGGCTCGCCGATCACATTCATGATCCGGCCAAGTGTTTCCGCACCGACAGGCACCTGAATGGA
>JAJFGY010000093.1 GCA_021775935.1 Alphaproteobacteria bacterium | reverse complement strand
CCAATAGATCGGTTGCGAAATTCCCCATATCCGGGAGTTGGCCCGCAATGCCCGGCCGACGGCGCCACCAGGGACGGGGTCCGCCGATTACGCGCAGACGCACTTTTTCGCCGAATTTTTCCCGGGCAACAGCGCGAAGATCGCCAATGCCATCCACCAGACCATATTTAATGCCCTGGGTCGCAACCCAAAACTCACCAGAGAAAAGCTGGGTCTCGTCGCCCTCAAGTTTGTCACCCCGGGCTGTCTTCACGAGATCCTTAAAGCCCTTGTGGACTTCTTCCTGAAGTGCGACGAGGCGGGCCACCTCTTCGGGGTCTTCCGGTTTGAAGGGATCGAGCATCGCTTTGCTCTCACCTGCTGTATGAACCCGGCGCTCCACGCCCAGTTTCTCGATCAGTTTTGAAAAGCCGAAGCCCGCGCTCACGACGCCAATGGAGCCCACAACAGAATGCTCGTCGGCATAAATCTCATCGGCGGCGCAGGCAATCATGTACCCACCGGAGGCTGCGACATCTTCCACAAAAGCATAGACAGGAAGCTCGTGCTCCGCGGCTAAGGCTTTGATCCGCTTAAAGATGAGCGAAGACTGGACGGGTGACCCGCCAGGCGAATTGATCACCAGAGCGACGGCTTTGGCATCGGGTGTCTTAAACGCGGCTTCCAGATCTCCCGCGACACCTGAGAGGTTCAGCCCCTCTCTTAAAGGAGCCGAAGAGGCAATGACGCCGGTCAGCCGAACGACTGGAACAACGGACACATCCGGGTCGATCCGGTCGAGGAGACGTTCACGAAGACCTTTGTGGGGAATAGCATTGATAAGTGTTTTCTTGACCATGGGCTTTACATAAGACTTTTTGTGGGTTTCTCAAGCAGAACTGAGAGCAAGAGCTGCACCTTCACGCAATATTGCGTCAGCGTCCGCGGTGAAGGCGCCTGCGTCGTCATGAAGGACAAGGCCGCCTGCCAGCACAAATGGGGCCCGGGAACCCTTGGTTCCCTGAAGCAGAATTCGGTTCGCCCCCTGTCCGGCTGCGGGCCAGAGTGGGAATGCGGTCAGTTTCCCAAGTTTCCCCTCCACACCCAATAACAGTTCCGGCAAAGCATCAGCGCGATGAACGATTGTGACCGTGCCTTTGGGCTTTGCCATCGCGCAGGTCACTCGTAGCCATTCATTCAAAGCCACATCTTTCAACGCATGAGCGGTTGCCTTGCTCTCGTTGGGTGACCCCCACACCGTCCCGGCCTCATAAAACGGAGGGTTGCTCATGACATGATCAAAACCGCCATAGGGGGCACCTTTGGTCTTGAGAGCTGCGGCTTTCTCGGTGATAGAACCATGGATGACCGAGACCTGTGCGTCGAGCCCATTGCGGTCGGCATTCTGGGCCGCTGCAGATGCAAGCTCGCTCTGTATCTCCAGGCCGGACACCTTCACACCCTCGCATCTCGCGGCGAGACAGAGAGATGCCACGCCAACGCCTGCGCCCAAATCAAGGACGTGATCTCCCGCTTTTGCCGGTACAGCGGCTGCGAGCATCACGGCATCAATCCCTGCGCGGTAGCCTTTTTCAGGCTGGAGGATCTTCAGGCGCTCTCCGAGGAAACCATCATCGGTGAAGGTCATACAGTTTTCGCCCTGTTCAACACATGATCAAACGAACCCGTCGCCAGGAAATGAGTGACCTGTTGCAGGACCGTCTTGTTGCGCATGAGAAATGTGTGATTGACAGGCAGCGTCAGATGATCGGTCATGCCCTCGACCTTGGTGTTTTCGACGGTGACTTTTCCATCATTTGGACCCGTCAAAATGAATGAAGAGATCGGATCGATGGATGTGGTTCCAGCAATCACGCCCAGCGGGAAGTCAACGGCCCCAAACGCCTCATTGCCTGTTTTCAGATCCTGACCTGCGGGACCATAGATCATTTGGAAGAGAAAATTTTCTGCCAGGAAATCAGCGACCTCACTTCCCTGATTTGGTGGGGCCAACATCACCACCCGCCCAAGGTTTTCAGGCCGCGCTTGTTTGACAAGCGCGCGGACCAATAAGCCCCCCATGGAATGGGTAACAAAATGGAGCTTTGAGAAGCCTGATGCACCTTGGTTCAGAAGTTGTTGATGAAGCCATGCCGCCAGTTCCGCGATGGAGTGAGACCTTGAGGGGTAATCCACATTGAAAATTGCGTAGCCTTGGTCCGCAAGGTCGGTTGCAACGGCCTTCATCGAGCCGCTGCTGCGCCCGATGCCGTGCAGGAGGACAACTATTTCTTCTGAATCTGAAGTCTGGGTGCTCACTTTGTCCCCTCAGTTCATTCAGAGGGATTTGAGGCGCTGTCGTCAGCCTCTTTAACAGCCACCGCGACCACCGCCTCCGCTCGGTCGAAATCATCATCAATAACCATCAAACGGCGCGGCAATATATACTGAGAGCTGAAGGTGGCACTGGCACTCATATCCAAAATGAACGTCTCTATGCCCTCCCCTGCAAGTCTTGCCTCCAAATAGGACAAAAGAACCACATCATTTGTCCGTAGAAGTTCCTTCAAAATGCCGTTCCTCTCGTTATTCCTGGCATTGCCTTGACCATCACTCTTCTGGGAGCGGCGCTGGGCCGCACTTGCCGCTCTGCCCCATGCCTCCTATTGTGGCATGAATGTTAAGGCAATTGAGCTGTTTGGCGGACCTTTATTGGCCGCTTTCTCGGCCGAATTTGAGAACTGGGGATCCTGTTGGGTGTTGTTGTCCCGCTCGAAGGTGAGCGTAAAAACAGTGAAGAAGCCGTTCGGGTCCTTCAGCGCCTCGTCGCTGAGGATATGGAAGCCGTCAACGAGCTCATCCGGGATCGGATGGGATCAGATGTCGACATGATCCCGGAGCTTGCTAATCATCTCATCGATTCAGGTGGCAAACGCCTGCGGCCCATGCTGACGCTTACCTGCGCGCGCATGTGCGGTTATGGCGGCAATGACCATGTCCGCCTCGCGGCCTCCGTTGAGTTTATGCACACCGCGACCCTCCTCCATGATGATGTGGTGGATGAGAGCGATATGCGCCGGGGCCAGACCACGGCCCGGCTCATCTGGGGCAATCAGGCCAGCGTACTGGTGGGTGACTTCCTGCTTGGCCGCGCCTTTAAGCTGATGGTGGAAACAAAATCTCTGCGGGCACTGGAAATTCTGAGTGAAGCCGCCTCGGTGATTGCTGAAGGCGAAGTCATGCAACTCGCCACTGCCAAAGACACCAGCACAACCGAAGATGCCTATCTCAAGGTGATCAGCGCCAAAACAGCCGCCCTCTTTGCTGCTGCAACTGAAATTGGCGCTGTTGTTGCCAGTCAAAATGGGGAACAAGCAGCTGCGCTTGAATCCTATGGCCGCAATTTGGGCATTGCCTTCCAACTTGTGGATGACGCACTCGATTACAACGGCAAGGCAGCGACGCTCGGCAAAAATGTCGGGGATGATTTCCGCGAAGGAAAAATCACCCTGCCCGTCGTGCTTGCCTTTCGGCGCGGCGATGATGAGGAACGCGCCTTCTGGCGGCGGACCCTGCAAGATGGTGATCAGCAGGAAGGCGATCTTGAAACCGCCTTTGAAATCATGAGCAAGCACAAAGCAATTGAGGACACAGTCACCCGCGCCCGCCACTATGGCGAGATGGCGCGGGATGCTCTTGGCATTTTCCCTGCGTCTGAACGCCGGGACGCGCTGAGCGGTCTTGTCGACTTCTGCATCAGCCGAGCCTATTGAGGCTCGATAGGCTTTAGCTGCTGCGAAACTTGGTTGCTGTTACCCACCAATCAGCATGCGCTTTTGACAGTTCCGCTGCGGCATCTGCCGCGTCGAATGGATTGTCATAAAGAGCAAAACAGGTTGCGCCACTGCCGCTCATGCGCGCCAGACGACATCCTGCTGTCTCCTTGAGACCTTTCAACACAGTTCCAATGACAGGTTCAATGGCCAATGCCGGGGCTTCCAGATCGTTCCCATTTTCGTGCAACCAGGTGAGCAGACGATCCAGCGTTTCAACGCCGGGCAGCAATGGCAGACGATCTGGAGCCTCCACAGGCGCTGCCTGAAGACGCTCAAAAACGGCCTGTGTCGAGACAGCAATACCCGGGTTGGCAAGGACTGCGTTGATTTCTGGCAGCCGCGGCACCGTGCGGACGTTTTCGCCTACACCTGTCATGAAGCTTGGGCGCTTTCTCATGCAGACCGGCACATCGGCACCAAGCTGCAAAGCAATGTTGAGAATTGAGCCGGGCGGATCTCCCCAAAGGCGCATCATAGCGCGAAGTGCTGCGGCGGCATCTGCCGACCCACCGCCAATGCCAGACGCTATGGGTAGGTTCTTTTGCAGCTCAAAGACTAAGGTGGGGTCCCGTCCAAGGGCGGCTGCAAAAACTCGTGCAGCACGCAGGATCAGATTGTCTTCATCGCTCGCCAGATTTTCTGCAAAGGGGCCAGACATTTCAAGCGAAAGCCTGTCAGCGTCCTTGCAGATAACCCGATCAGCAACCTCGGCAAAAACCACCAGGCTCTCAAGTTGATGATAGCCATTTGGCAGGCGCCCCCTGACCTTCAGGGAGAGATTGATCTTGGCGTTTGCGACTTCGAGGATGCCTGTCGACATCAGGACCCAGCGTCGGCGCTCAGTTCGAGATCGGTGTCTTGCAAACCGTTCTCCAATTTGTCTTTAATCACCACAGCCTGTTCCGTGTCGGGCTCAAGCTCTAAAGCATGTTGCCACTGAAACCGCGCTTCAATGCGCCGCCCAACGCGCCAGAAGGCATCTCCCAGATGATCATTGATCGTTGGGTCGTCAGGCTGCAACTGCACAGCGCGCTCAAGCTGAGCTACCGCGTTTTCATAGTCACCAAGCGTGAAATAGGCCCAGCCAAGACTATCGACAATGTAGCCATCGTCGGGACGCAGTTCGACGGCTTTGCGGATCATCTCCATGGCCTGCTCAAGATTTGCATTCTGCTCAATCCAGGAATAGCCCAGATAGTTCAAAACCAGTGGATGGTCGCCGGAAAGCTCCAGCGCGAGCTTTAAGTCCTTCTCCGCGCTCGGCCAAAGTTTCAACCGCTCATAACACATGCCGCGGGCATAAAAGATCGTCCAATAGCGTGCATTTGGTTCGCCGCTCAACTCAATCGCCTTGGTATATTCCGTCGCAGCATCTGCATATTCCTTGCGGCCCCGCAGCAGATCACCAAGCGCGGTCAGCGGCTCAATTGCTTGTGGGTATTGCCGCGTCAGTGCGCGCAGGCGGGCCACCGCTTCCTTTGATTTCTCCAAACGTTCCAAATCAATTGCAATCTGGATTTGTGCGTTTTGGTAAAGAGGCGACATGCGCGGTATTCGGCCATAGGCAGAGATGGCATCTTCCAAACGGCCACCCCGTTCGTAGAGATCTGCAAGCAGGGTGCGGGCAACATCAAAGTCAGGACGTAGATAGAGCGCAAGCTGAGAGTAAAGGATGGAAATGTCTATGCCACTTTCCTGAGCCAGCGCAGAGGCGAGGCCATAAAGGGCTTCGGACAATCCTTCGGCGGGCGTCTTCACCAACCGCGCAGGTGCTACGCCTGATGCCAGGCGCTTCAGCGCATTCTCGATAATCGGATGATCTGGCGCCAGGCGTCCGTAACTATTGTAAACCTCCCTGGCTAACTGCTCATCGCCCTGAGTTTCCAGAAATCTGCCATAGGCCTGCACGATGCGCAGGCTTGCGCCGCCACTCGCTTCCTGCGCTGCAATGTAGGCGGTTCTCGCCCGAGCGACATCTCCCAAATAATCCGCAATGAGGGCTTCATGCAAAATCCTGAAGAGATCAAACGCCGGGCGGTCGCGAAAACTATCGAGCGCTGCATAAGCTTCATCACCATTTTGCTTACCCGCTAACGCCCATGCTTTTGCAAGCGTCCCAACAAGAGCTGTAAAGGGTCCCGGGGCCGCTGCATCCATTTCGGTAATCGTGCGGGCGTAATCCTTTGCCTTCAGGGCAGAAAGAGCCCGAACAAGCCTCGCCGTGCGATTGTCCGGGTCACGTTCAATAATGTCTGACGTGAGGTTGAGACCCTCTGAGACATTGCCGGCTGTGACAGACAGCAGGAATGCGCGCTCAACAATAACCGGGTTGCCCGGATCTTCCGCTAGAGCCTGCGCGTAATAGGTTGCCGCCGCATCCATGTCGCGCACCGTGCCAGCGTGGCGGGCTGCAAGGTAGTTTCCGTATAAAGAATCTGGATTTCTTTGGCTCAGTCCAAATCCTGAACCAGCGCAGGCTCCAAGCATCGCAGCCAAAGCGACGACACCCAGTCCACGTGTCAATAACTGCACACTCACTGAGGTAATTACCCTTCTGTGAAAATGCCGACTCACAAAAATAGGGCCGACCGTTTGAAGGATCGACCCTACCTGAATTTTTCAGCCTTTGCCTTGTTAAGACTGTACAAAATCGGGTCAGAGACCCGGAAAACAGCTCAAAAAGCGCTCTAACCCGATCACATATTCGGGTAGTTGGGCCCGCCGCCGCCTTCTGGCACCGTCCAGTTGATGTTCTGGGTCGGATCTTTGATATCGCAGGTCTTACAGTGAACGCAGTTCTGCGCATTGATGACGAAACGCGGATTGGACCCGTCGTCTTCCCGCATCACCTCGTAGACCCCCGCCGGACAGTAGCGCTGCGCAGGCTCGTCGAAGACCGGGAGATTGTGCGCAATCGGCACAGTGTCATCGGTCAAGCGCAGATGAACGGGCTGGTCTTCTTCGTGATTGGTCGCCGACAGGAACACAGAGGAGAGACGATCGAACGAAATCTTCCCATCCGGTTTTGGATAGTCGATGGGCTTGTGTTTGCTCGCAGGCTCTGTCGCTGCGTGGTCAGGTTTGCCGTGCTTCAGCGTAAACGGCAGGCCAATGCCTAACTGGTTCATCCACATGTCGATGCCACCGAGGCCAACACCAATGATCGTTCCAAGCCTTGACCAGAGCGGCTTCACATTTCGAACCCGTTTTAGGTCCTTATAGACATGGCTGCCATCATAGGCTTCATCGTAGGCACTCAGTACATCAGACTGACGTCCGTCTTTCACCGCTTCAAAAGCCGCGTTCGCTGCCATCATGCCAGTTGCCATCGCATTGTGGCTGCCTTTGATGCGGGGCACGTTCACAAACCCTGCGGAGCAACCGATCAGTGCGCCACCTGGGAAGGTGAGTTTTGGCACAGACTGGAAGCCGCCTTCCGTAATGGCGCGGGCGCCATAGGAAATGCGTTTACCGCCTTCAAAAGTGTCCCGAATAGAGGGATGGGTCTTGAAACGCTGGAATTCCTCAAACGGCGAAATGTGAGGGTTTTTGTAATTCAGATGCAGCACAAAGCCGACAGACACGAGATTGTCGTCAAAGTGATAGAGGAATGACCCCCCACCAACAGAGGCTTTGAGCGGCCAACCGAAGGAGTGCTGGATCAGACCCTTCTTGTGTTTCTTTGGATCAACTTCCCAAAGCTCTTTGATGCCAATGCCAAACTTCTGAGGGTCGCGATCCTCATCCAGGTTGAATTTACGGATCAGTTCCTTTGAGAGCGAGCCACGTACACCCTCACCAAAGAGAGTGTACTTACCGCGCAGTTCCATACCGCGCATGTATGTGTCTTTTTGCTCACCCTCTTTGCCAACGCCCATGTCACCTGTCGCAACACCGCGAACAGAGCCGTCGGCGTTGTAGAGGACTTCAGAACCGGCAAAGCCCGGGTAAATCTCTACGCCCATTTCTTCCGCGATACCGGCCAACCAACGACAGACATTGCCAAGGCTCGCAATATAGTTGCCATGGTTGCTCATGAGTGGCGGCATAATGAAATTTGGAAGGCGAATGCTTCCTGAAGGTCCGAGGAACAGGAAGTGGTCCTTCTCAACTTCTGTGTTGAGCGGCGCGCCCCGTTCCTTCCAATCAGGCAAAAGCTCATCGAGCGCTATTGGATCAATAACGGCACCAGAGAGAATGTGCGCGCCGACTTCTGATCCTTTTTCGATCACACAGACGGAGAGATCAAAATCTTCTTCCGTTGCAAGCTGGCGAAGCCGGATTGCAGCAGACAGGCCTGCCGGGCCGCCGCCAACGATGACAACGTCATATTCCATGTATTCGCGCTCAGCCAGCGCTCCGGTCTCTTCGCTCATTCTTGTCTCCTCATCTGGCGCGGCATGGTCATAAGTTCCACGACAGACTAATTGGCCTCGGACGCCCAGCGATCCGCCAAAACGCTCCACTTAGGCTCATAATTTCGGCCTCCCTTATGGTGTTTTGACGAGGTGAGGTCAACCAATGTGACACCGAGAAACTCGGAATCAGGTGACGCGGGGGCACGAAGGGGGCAAAATACGACCACTTCTCAGAGTCTAGTGGGATCGAGCAGGCGATCAATGCCTCAAAGGTCACACCTGCCGCAGCGGAAGTCCCGTTTTTAGCCAAAATGAGCCGAAAAGCCGTAATTGTGAACGCTTTAGATGACATGAGCGCCTTTGAGGCCGCTGCGCTGCTTCGCTTCTATGTCGAAGCCGGTGTCAGCGATGGGCTTTCAGATGAACCAATTGACCGTTACTCGCTGGCCACCAAAACCCCACAAGGGGCACGCACCACGTCCTCCTCCCCTGGCTCCCTGGGCGGCTCTGCAGGGGGCTCCCCAGGACCACGTACGATTCCCGGTGAGCGCCCCACTTTTTCAGCAACACCTCCGGCACAGACCACATCTTCGCCTGCAGCAATTCCCCTTGAGGCAATGGAGCAGGCAGGCAACGCGAAAGCAATTGCGGCATCCTGCTCCACACTTGATGAACTCAAAGCTGCGCTCGAAGCCTTTGACGCCTGTCCGTTGAAGCACACCGCCAAAAATTTGGTTTTTGCAGATGGCAACCCGGAAGCTGACATCATGCTCGTCGGAGAGGCGCCAGGGCGGGATGAGGATATTCAGGGCCTGCCGTTTGTCGGCAGGTCTGGGCAACTGCTTGACCGAATGCTTGCAGGGATTGGCCTTGACCGGACCAATGTCTACATCACGAATGTGCTGCCCTGGCGTCCGCCGGGCAACCGGCAGCCGACGCCGGTGGAGCAAGCCATGTGTGCGCCCTTCATTGCGCGCCATATAGAGCTTGTCGCGCCAAAACACCTCATGCTTGTGGGGGGCGTTTCGGCAAAGCAAATGCTCGAGACCACATCAGGCATTATGAAATTGCGCGGCAAATGGGGAAGTGTGCACATCAGCGACAACGCCATCCCTGCCCTGCCGATATTTCACCCGGCCTATCTGCTGCGCCAACCCGCCCAAAAACGCCTCGCGTGGCGCGATCTCCTGACCTTTAGGGCAAAAATCGACGGTTCTTGAGACCGTTAACCAGGTCGGCATTTGGTACCCAATTGCCAACACTTCAACTTGTTGGCAGGCATTCTCTGTGTAGAATGCTCGAGTTGGGGGATTTGTGTGCGTAAACAGTTGAAATCTTTAAGACAAATTGTGGTGTCGGGCGTGCTGGCAAGCATTCTCGCTGTCGGTTTTTCTGTGTCTGGCACACAGGCAGCAGACCTTGTCGATTACCCGTCAGTGCCCTCTCTGAGCGAGGATGGCTCCTATCTAAGCGAAGGAGACCGGGACCGCTACACACGGATCTTTTCTGTGCAGACCCGGGGCGACTGGCGGGCCGCAGACCGGCTTATCGCAAAACTCGAAAACGACGTGTTGATGGGGCATGTCCTCTACCAACGCTACATGCACCCGACGGCCTATCGGTCTCGATACAACGAACTCCGCGATTGGCTGGCCGCTTACGCAGACCATCCTGACGCATCCAAAATTCACAAGCTGGCTCTTCGGCGCAGACCTTCTGGCGCCGCAGCGCCCAGATCACCTGTTCCACGGTCCTATCGTGCCGTCAGTCACAGGCAATATGCTGTTGCAGAAGGTCCTCGCCGCGACTTCTCCCGCAACTTCAGAAATGCCGCGCGCAAAGTGCGTTCACTCCTGCGCCGGGAACGTCCGACGCAGGCACTCAACCACATTTCACAATCTTCGATCCGCCGGGGCCTGAAAGCCGTTGAGTTTGACACCCTGATCTCGCGCATTGCCGTTTCTTATTATATCGAGCATCGCGATGACCGGGCGCTGGAAGAAGCCAGCCGCGCATCTGGGCGCAGCCGCATGGGCGTGCCGCTTGCTGACTGGACGGCGGGACTGTCGGCCTGGCGCCTTGGCAAGTTCGCCCTGGCCGCAGAACATTTCTCCTACCTGGCCGCGGCACCAAATGCGAGCGATTGGACACGGGCAGCTGGGGGCTTTTGGGCCGCGCGCGCCTACATCGCGGATCGCAGACCTGACCATGCAGCGCCGATGCTGGAATTGGCCGCAGACACGGGCGCCACATTCTATGGGTTACTCGCCGCTGAACAGCTCGGCCGCGACATTAATTTTCAATGGGTGCAGCCGCCCCTTGATCAGGCTGGCCTTAGTCTGCTGCTTGCCAATGACACCGTTGCTCGTGCCGTCGCCCTGACTGAAATCGGTCGCCGCGACCTGGCGGAGGGCGAACTCACACGCGGTCATGGCCGCATCGATGCCTCGCTCGATCATGCACTGATTGCCCTTGCAGAACGGCTCGATCTGCCAGCGACCCAAATGCAGGTGGCGAATGCCGCCTACGTACCTTCCCGCTATGGGCAGGAACGCTATGTGATGAATGCAGGGCTCTTCCCTGTGCCCGACTACACGCCGCAAGATGGCTTCCGGGTGGACCGGGCGCTTGTCTTTGCCTTCATGCGCCAGGAAAGCAAGTTCAAGCCGCTGGCACGCTCACGTGCGGGCGCACGGGGCCTCATGCAGATCATGCCAGCGACGGCCAGCCACATTACCCGCGACAGGTCTCTGCGCCGGACGGGCGCCAGCGGTCGTGATCGTCTCTTCGACCCTGCATTCAATATGAAACTTGGTCAGCAATATATTGAAGAGCTGATGGGCAGCGGTGAGCCTTATGGCAATCTCTATCAGTTGATGGTCGCCTATAATGGTGGTCCGGGAAATCTCAACCGCTGGCTGCGCAATACGGACTATCGCGACGATCCGCTCTTGTTCATTGAGAGCATTCCCGCTCCCGAAACCCGCGGCTATATTGAGCGAGTGCTTACCAATTTCTGGATCTACCGGGACCGGCTGGGACAGGAAGCACCCTCGCTTGGACGGGCAGCGACAGGCGATTGGCCTGTCTATCAATCCCTTGAGCGCGGCGACTCGCTCGCCCGTCGGTAAACTCTCCGTCACACAGCACTAGACTTTCTCCTCAAGATCCCCAAGTGTTCCGCTCAAAAGCATTTCCAGCAAAAGTGTCACGCGGTTTTAAGCCAACATGTTTGGGCAGAAACGCGCGATAAGAACATTGGAGAGACCATGCCCGGTATTGATGAAACACGTACCTTCGTTCCCGTTCGCATTGCGGTCATGACCGTCTCTGACACGCGCGGTCTGGATGATGACAAGTCAGGCGACACACTGGTGGCGCGGGTTCAAGGAGCAGGCCACACGCTTGCCGATCGGGTGATCGTGAAGGACGATGTCACGAGCATCACAGGTCAGTTGGCAAAATGGATCGCAGATAAAGAGATCGACGTTGTGATCTCAACCGGTGGCACGGGCCTCACGGGTCGCGATGTCACACCGGAAGCATTTCACTCGGTTTATGAAAAAGAGATTGAAGGCTTTGCCGCCCTCTTTCATCAGGTGAGTTTTGCCAAGATCGGCACGTCCACCATTCAGTCTCGTGCGACGGCGGGTGTTGCCGGTGGCACTTATCTCTTTGCCCTGCCTGGCTCAACAGGAGCGGTGAAAGACGGCTGGGATGAGATCCTGAAGTTCCAATTGGACATTCGCTACCGGCCCTGCAATTTCGTGGAAATCATGCCGCGCCTTGAAGAACATAAGCGGAAGTAGTGAGCTCATTCTATGCCCCGAATGTCATGCTCGGGCTTGACCCGAGCATCCAGTGAGAGTGGACGGCTGCATGGACCCTCGGGTCAAGCCCGAGGGTGACATATCGAGGAAGGAAGTAACTACTTCCGCTTATGTTCTTCAAGGCGCGGCATGATTTCCACGAAATTGCAGGGCCGGTAGCGAACGTCCAACTGGAACTTCAAGATTTCGTCCCAGCCATCTTTCACCGCACCCGTCGAGCCGGGCAGCGCAAAGAGGTACGTCCCACCGGCCACGCCTGCCGTCGCACGGGACTGAATGGTGGATGTGCCGATCTTGGCAAAACTCACTTGATGAAAGAGGGCCGCAAAACCTTCAATCTCTTTTTCATAAACAGAGTGGAACGCTTCCGGTGTGACATCGCGACCGGTGAGGCCCGTGCCGCCGGTGGAGATTACAACGTCGATTTCTTTATCCGCGATCCACTGAGCCAGCTGACCGGTAATGCTCGTCACATCATCTTTCACGATCACCCGGTCTGCAAGCGCGTGACCTGCTTCTTCAACGCGCGCCGCCAACGTGTCGCCGGATTTGTCATCATCCAATCCACGCGTATCAGAGACAGTCATC
>JAJFGY010000092.1 GCA_021775935.1 Alphaproteobacteria bacterium | reverse complement strand
ACGCGGCCCATAAACTCAAGCAGATCAGCTGCCTGTGTTGGATGAAATTGTTCTGGGTGGGCAGACCCTAAAGCCAAAATGCCCGGTGGGGTTGATTTTGAAAAGGTCAGGCGCACCAGGGCTTCAGACCGGACATGGGGTGCAGAGGCACCATAGAGCCCGGGATTTGAATTGATCTCAGCGCTTAGGCGATGGGGTTCGCCTGAACCGATGAGGGCGTCTACCCCGTGTGCTTCCAGAATGCGCAAGCCTCTTACACCCAGACCGGGAACATCCGCCTTGCTTTCAATGGCAAGGGCGACAGTGTCGAGGTCCAGGGCAGCTGCAAGTCCGGTCGGTTCTGTGATGAAGGCGATTAATTCTTCGAAGTTCTTTGCATCCATGATTTTCAAGACCGCGATCAGAACACGGTCGCGGGTCAGGGCATTGATGGACGCTGCATCAATGAGCTCTGCCTGGATGTCGCGCAGTTGCCCGACTTTGTGTTGCAGGCGGTCGATCATGGTGGTCTGAAGATCGAGTACATTATCGCCGACGCTTTTCGTTGGCGCGGCGATCGCAGCAATCAAATCAATATCGTCCAAGATGAAATCTGGATTGGCCAACAGATATTGTTTCACCGCATCTGCGGTGAGCGACTCGCCTTGAGGCTGCAACGGGTCATGCTGTTGGTTTGGGTCGATTGGACGCGACATGCTTTGGAATATCCTCGTTACTTCTTTAGCTTGAGATCTTCTGACCGGACTTTTCCCAGTCTGCGAGGAAAGCTGCAAGACCTTTGTCGGTCAGAGGGTGCCCTGCCAAAGTCCGAAGAACAGCCGGAGGCACTGTCACAACATCGGCACCGATGAGCGCCGCATCTTTGACGTGGTTTGGATTGCGGATGGAGGCCACAAGAATTTCGGTCTCCAGATTGTCGTAATTGTCGTAGATGGTGCGAATGTCTTCAATCAGCTCCATGCCATCAATATGAATGTCGTCAAGACGGCCGACGAACGGCGAAATGTATGTGGCACCAGCTTTTGCGGCAAGAAGCGCCTGTGTCGCTGAGAAGCAGAGTGTCACGTTTGTTTTAATGCCCTCAGCAGAAAGTGCGCTGCAGGCTTTGAGCCCTTCCCAGATCAGCGGCAGCTTAACAACAATATTGTCTGCAAGTTTTGCAACTGTTTTGCCCTCTTTAATCATGCCTTCTGCATCAAGGGCAGTGACTTCGCCACTTACCGGTCCATCGACCGTGTCGCAGATCTCTTTGAGGACTTCGAAGAAGTCGCGGCCTGATTGAGCAATCAGAGACGGATTGGTTGTGACCCCATCAAGCATCCCGGTTGCTGCAAGGTCGCGAATCTCATCAACGTTTGCTGTATCGATAAAAAACTTCATGTCGTGTTGTGGCCTCTGGTCCCGCAGTCCGACGATCGGACTTCAATATTGTGTGCGGGCATTGTCCATCGCCTTGACGAATTTGCCAAGGAGAGAAAGAGAGTTACTGCGCCGACCCTTGTTGAAGGGTTAAGGTTGCGCCATGTCGAGCGAATTTTCAGCTACCGATCTTTTTAACGATGATGCGCCCGGAGAACCGGGTGTCGTCTCTGTATTGCTACCGCTTGGTATTCCCGGACCCTATGACTATTCAGTGCCACCCACTTTGGATGTCGGCATCGGTGATTTTGTGACTGTGCCTTTGGGGTCACGCGAAGTGCTGGGCGTGGTCTGGGGTGAGGGATCTGGTGAAGTTGGTCATAATCGACTGAAGCCAATTATCGATAAACTTGATGCACCGCCGATGACCCATGCGTTGCGGCAGTTTGTTGATTGGATTGCTGTGTATACTCTGTCGCCTCCTGGCGCTGTTTTGCGTTTGGCCGTGAGGGTGCCGGGTGCGCTGGAACCGGCAGGTGTGCGCATTGTCTATCGGCTGGGTGGGCCACCACCGGCACGCATGACACCTGGCCGTGAGAAAGTATGGGCAATTGCGGATGATGGATTTGCCCGCACTACCCGAGAGCTTGCAGAAGAAGCTGGCGTGTCTGCCGCTGTTGTTCGTGGATTGATCGATGCAGGGACATTTGAAGCGGTCGAACTCCCCGCCGATGCGCCCTTTGACGCGCCTGATCTCTCGCGGGCGGGCGCCAACCTCTCAGATGATCAGACATTTGCTGCGGAGCAATTGTGTGCCCGTATAGAGCAGGGTGGTTTTTCGGCGCAGCTGCTGGATGGTGTGACCGGGTCGGGTAAAACAGAAGTCTATTTTGAGGCGGTGGCTGCGGCCCTCGCTAAGGGACGGCAGGCGCTGATCCTGCTCCCAGAAATAGCCCTTACCGGTCAGTTTTTGCAGCGGTTTGAAGCGCGCTTTGGCTGCCGCCCTGCGGAGTGGCATTCGGATCTTTCGGCCAAGGAACGCAAACGCGTCTGGCGGGCTGTCGCGGATGGCTCTGCAAAAGCAGTTGTGGGTGCGCGCTCAGCCCTTTTTCTTCCTTATCCAGATCTTGGGCTCATTGTTGTTGATGAAGAGCATGAGAGTGCCTTCAAACAGGAAGACGGTGTCTCTTATAACGCGCGGGACATGAGTGTTGTTCGGGGCTCACTTGGTGGGTTTCCTGTTGTGCTGGCCTCGGCCACACCGTCTCTGGAGACCATGGCCAATGTCTGGTCTGGCAAGTATGACCATCTGGTTCTGCCCGAACGCCATGGACCGGCGGTAATGCCAGCTGTGGGCGCGATTGATATGCGCGCGCACCCGCCAGAAAAGGGCGAATGGATATCGCCCCCACTGGTGCGCGAAATTGCCGAAGCGCTGGCGAAAGGCGAGCAATCCATGCTCTTCCTCAATCGTCGGGGATATGCACCGCTCACTCTCTGCAGGACCTGCGGGCATCGGATCGGCTGTCCAGAGTGCGATAGTTGGCTGGTGGAGCACCGCTTTCGAAAGGAACTGACCTGTCACCATTGCGGATATTCAGCGCCGGTGCCGCGTGCCTGTCCCTCATGTGGGGACGAGGATGCGCTCATTGCGTGTGGTCCGGGCGTGGAGCGGATTGCCGAAGAGGTTGTGCAGAAATTCCCTGAGGCTCGGCTCGCACTCTTGTCGTCTGACAGTTTGCGCGGCCCTGCGGCCCACGCAGAGGCCATCCGTCAGATTGTCGATCACGAGGTGGATGTGATTGTCGGTACCCAGATTGTGGCTAAGGGCCACAACTTTCCTCTGTTGACGGTTGTTGGTGTGGTGGATGCGGATTTGGGGCTCGAAAACGGGGACCTGCGGGCTGGGGAGCGGACGTTCCAATTGCTGCATCAGGTGGCGGGGCGTGCAGGGCGCGCAGAGCGTCCTGGGCGGGTTTACCTCCAGACCTATATGCCGGAGCACCCGGTCATGCAGGCCCTCATAGAAGGCGCCAGGGACCGCTTTCTGGAGCGGGAGGCTGGGATGCGCGAGCGGACGGGATACCCGCCCTATGGGCGCCTGGTGGCGATTGTCGTGTCCGGCCCGAACCCGCAACAGGTGCACGGTGTTTCGCGGGAATTGGCGCGGTCTCACGGGCCCCAGGAGGGAATCAGTGTGTTTGGGCCAGCACCGGCACCTTTGGCGCTGCTTCGTGGTCGTCACCGCGTGCGGTTCCTGGTGAAAAGTACGAAATCTATGCCCATTCAGGATTATGTGGCGGCGTGGCTGGCCAAGGTGAAAGTGCCTAATGCGGTGAGGGTTTCTGTGGATGTGGACCCCTATTCTTTCCTTTAAACCGGATCAAATTTCCAAATCTGTTGCAAATTCAAGCTCCTCC
>JAJFGY010000091.1 GCA_021775935.1 Alphaproteobacteria bacterium | reverse complement strand
CATCGTGGCATCAGGGATAATACCTGTCGCTACCAATTGCTGGACCAGTCGCTGATATTCAGAATAACCGTCAAAACTATCCGGCAAGCCCGTGCGCGGCAGCGCGTCCCAGATTGTCAGCCGGTAAGACTGGAGACCCATATCTTCCCCCTGCCAAAAGGGAGAGGATGTAGAAAGTGCGAGCAAATGCGGTAGGAAATAGCGGACCTGATTCATGAGATCGATCCGTAGATCATCGTCCTCTATACCAACATGAACATGCATGCCTGAAATCACCATCCGTCGGGCAGCGCCCGCAAGATCGCGAGCAAGCGTGTCATAGCGCTCTTTCTTGGTGTGTTCCTGCTCATCCCAGTGACTGAACGGGTGGGTGCTGGCCGCTATAGGGGCGTATCCGAAACCATCAGCCACCTCCACAACCTGCCGCCGCAAGCGGGAAAGCTCGGCCCGCGCCTCACCAATTTCGCTACAGACTTTTGTTCCCACCTCAACCTGACAACGAAGAAATTCTGATGTCACCTGTTCGCCGATTGCCTTTTGCAGCTGCGTCATCAATGCGTCGGGTGGGTTACGGACCAGGTCCCGCGTTTCGCGGTCCACAAGAAGATATTCTTCTTCTATTCCTATGGTAAGTGAGGGTGCATCCATCGCGTCTCGTCCTGAGTTGCTCCGTTAGGTCGGATCTGTTCTTGAGCCATAATGAGTAATTTTGCGCACACCGTCTGCAGCTATCAGGGCTGGCAAGGTCCGGGCAAGGCGGTCTGCCCACTCAATCTGACCTTTCTCCGTATCGATCAGATCCTGCCGGATTTCCAGAAGCGCATGCGGCAACCCCCTCTTCGTGCAATGTCGGTAAAGCGTGTCGCCTTTAAGAAACCCGCCGTAAGGCTCATTGTCACCGACCGATAGCCCTTCTTTTTCTGATAACGCGCGCAGCAGAGGCATTGCGAGGCGCGGGTCTTTATCCCACAGCACGCCAGCCTGCCATTGCCGTTCCTTGCCCCGCCAAAAGGGCGTGAAACTATGGACCGAGACGATCACGGGAACATGCCCTTGCGCGAGCGCCGACTTGATCTGCGCATCAACTGCACTGTGATAAGGCTCATGGTAATGCGCAATCCGGGACCGGAATTCTTCCGCATTCCGAAAGCTATCGACATCAGCATTTGCAGGGATCACGGACCCGTCAGAAAGCTTCATCACAATGGTGGGATCATCCGGCCCGCGGTTCAAATCGACCAAAAGGCGTGAATACCGTCCAAGGATCGCGGGGCAATTCAGATGAGACGCCAACGCGCGAACCACTTCGGCACAGCCAATGTCATAAGCAATATGGCGGTGAAACTCTGTCGCCGGGAGCCCTAGCGTGTCATATTTACCCGGCAGCGCAGCCGATGCATGATCACACAGGATCAAGATATCTGGATTGCCAGTGGGATTAACCAATTCAAAAGGTGACCCAGCGGTGGCTGAACCATCGGATAAATTACTGGTAGACTGGGAAAAACTCATATCAGGCATGACCGGACTATATCGAACCCGATCTGGAATGCGAATGCCTGGAAGACGAATGACAAGTCCTCATCCGCAGAGCTTTGGAAAGTACAAAACCCGGCATGACGCTTCATGAAGATCCAAGACGGTTTCTGCTGAATCTCTTTGAGGCGGGCGTGCGCGCTGTGCAACCAGATGCCTGCCTGCGCAAACATCTGCCTGCCCCACCGAGCGGACGGCTGGTTATTCTTGCGGCGGGGAAGGCGGCTGCGTCCATGGCAGCTGAAGCAGAAGCCTTTTACGAAGAACGGTGGCCCGGCACAGAGATTGAGGGCATCGCCATCACGCGCTATGGGCATCGGACGGCCACCAACCACGTTGCTGTTCATGAAGCCGGGCACCCCTATCCAGACGGTGCAGGAGAGAACGCCTCACGGGGCATGCTTTCCCTCGCCAACTCACTGAGGGAAGAAGACCTTGCCGTCGTGCTTCTCTCAGGAGGTGCCTCTGCACTACTTTCGCTTCCACCAGACGGCATTGCAATCGAAGAGAAACAAAAACTCACCCGCGCACTTCTGGCGACCGGCGCCCCCATCGCAGACATTAACTGCGTACGACGCCATCTCTCCTGCATCAAAGGGGGTCGGCTCGCAGAAGCGATCTATCCCGCCCGCGCGATCACGCTTGCTATCTCTGATGTCGCAGGCAATGACCCCAGCGTCATCGCGTCCGGCCCAACGGTTCCCGCGGCAACAACGGCCCTCGACGCTCTGAGCATCATCGAACGTTTCAGGGTGCCCATCGCAGAGCCCATCATCGAATGTTTCAGGAAAAACCTGGCCCTGCCCGCCCCCGATGCGCCTTGTTTTGAGCACGCAAGTTTCACCACCATTGCAACAGGCTCCCACGCACTTAGCGCAGCGGCAGTCCTTGCCCGTGAAGCTGGCTGTGAAGTCTCCATTGTCGGAGACGAACTGGAAGCAAGCGCGGTTGAGCTGGCAACGTCACACGCGCGCATGGCCCGGTCTCACACAAATCCCGGCGTTCCCCGCGTCATCCTTTCCGGCGGCGAAGCAACGGTCGCCCTTGGACAGCAACATGGTGCAGGCGGTCCCAACCAGGAATTTGCCCTCGCCCTTGCTCTCGAGCTTCAAGGTGAGCGCAACGTGCATGCCCTGGCCTGTGACACAGATGGCATTGACGGTGGGTCTGGCGATGCAGATGACCCTGCAGGGGCCGTTATCTCATCGCGCACCCTTGCACGCGCCAAGCGGCTGGGTCTTGACGCGGAGATGGCTCTGGCAAACCACGATGCCGGCACCTTTTTTAAAAAGCTGGGAGACCTGGTGACAACAGGGCCAACACTCACAAACGTGAATGATTTCCGGGCCATCCTCGTTTCGGCGTGATCAGCGCCACTGAAAAGGCGGTCTTAACAAGACATTGACGGCTCTCTGGCAGAATGGTGGTCGCACGCTGTCTTGAAACCGTGACATTTGACCTTGCACGTCAAGAGGCGCAAGAAGAACGGACCAACCCTCAGAGGCCAGAAGAGGGGAGGTCAACAGAGGAGCGAAAGCGAAACATGCGGCGCCGCCACGTCAAGATCATAGCAACACTTGGACCTGCCTCCAGTTCTGCGGAGATGATCCGCACCCTTTTTGCAACGGGTGCCGATGTCTTTCGCCTCAATATGAGCCACCTGGATGCCGATGGCCTCCGTGAAGTTCACAGCACCATCCGCAGTGTTGAAAAGGAACTCGGTCATCCAATTGGCATCCTGGCAGATCTACAGGGTCCAAAACTTCGCGTCGGCGCATTTGCCAATGACAGCGCGGAGCTGAAGACAGGCAAGACCTTCCGCATCGATCTTGATGACGCGCCAGGCGACGAGACCCGTGTCTGCGTCCCTCACCCGGAAATTTTCGCCGCAATCGAAGAAGGCAGCCAGCTTCTGCTCGACGATGGGCGCATTCGTCTTCGGGTAACAGAAGTCGAAAAGCACTACGCGGTGACCGAAATTGTGATCGGTGGCAAACTCTCCAATCGCAAAGGGGTCAACCTGCCCGATACGCTCCTGCCACTCACTGCCCTCACAGATAAAGACCGGCGCGACGCGGAGCTTGCGCTGGACCTTGGTGTTGACTGGCTGGCCCTCTCATTCATTCAACGCCCCGAAGATGTGGCAGAGGCGCGAAAGATCGCCCGTGGTCGTGCAGCAATCATGGCAAAGATCGAAAAGCCTCTCGCCCTCACGCACCTGCAGGAGATTGCGGACATTGCCGATGGCATGATGGTTGCCCGTGGCGACCTTGGTGTGGAGTTGCCCATTGAACAGGTCCCCGGCTGGCAGAAGCAGATCACCCGCCTGTGCCGTCGCAACGGGAAACCTGTTGTTGTCGCCACCCAGATGTTGGAATCCATGATCACCTCGCCCATGCCAACAAGGGCGGAAGTCTCAGACGTTGCAACCGCTGTCTTTGAGGGCGCTGACGCTGTCATGCTCTCCGCTGAATCAGCTGCCGGCGACTTTCCCGCAGAAGCTGTTGAAATGATGAACCGCATTGGCGTGCAGGTAGAATCAGACCCTACCTATCCAAGCATCATGTATGCCCGCGAAACCGAGCCCGAAGCGACGGGAGCAGATGCCATCAGCGCCGCGGCCCACTCTGTTGCCGACACCCTGAACGCTGCCGCAATCGTTTGCTGGACAAACTCGGGATCAACAGGCCTCCGAGCGGCACGAGAACGTCCGCAGCTTCCCGTCGTGGTGCTGACACCGATCGTCGAAACCGCCCGCCGCCTGGCGCTTGTATGGGGCGTTCACTGCGTTTTGACGGACGATGCCAAAGACCTAGACGATATGGTTGATCGCGCCTGCAATATCGCCTTCAAAGAAGGCTTTGCCCAACCGGGACAACGCATTGTTGTGATCGCGGGCGTACCCCTGGGAACACCAGGTGCGACCAATATGTTGCGCGTTGCTTATGTAGGATCTGCAGCGGCAGCTTTGCCGGACTAAGACCCGCCTGCGCTTACAGCAGCTTTTTGCGCCGCGCTCTCGGGCGGGTGGACATGGGTGCCCGCACGCGGTGCGCTGCCCGCGGCAAGACGGGTAAGGGCATCAATCACAATATCAGGACGCACATGGTGGGGCATATGCCCCACACCCTGCAGTTTGACCAGCTCAGACCCTGAAATCTGCTCATGCAGCGCATAGGAATGCAGTTTCGCCATCACCGTCTGATCGCGATTACCCGTCACAATGATTGTCGGCACGGCAATCTCATCATATCGCTGCGATTGTCGCGCCAGATGCGTCCGCAGGTTCGATGTATCGACGCTATTGTTTCGGAAATGGCCGGGACGGAACAACAAGGAGAGCCCAAGCGCTTCTTCATACCCCTCCGGCGCGCTATCTGGTGTAAAGGTCGATTGCACACCACCACCAGCCAGTAAACGGCCAAACGGCAGCACAACCATCCAGAGGAAGATCGACCCCAAGATCGGCTTTGCAAGTATCCGATGATACCAGGACACGGGCCCCTTCCACGGATGGGTCGCCCCCGCGAGCACCAGCAGACCAGACATATCAGCGCCAAACTGCAAGCCATAGGCGGTTGCCACCGCCCCGCCCCAGGAGTGCCCAAGAACAACCGGGCGCTCAACGCCCAGCTTCTGCAATGCCTTGTGGATCAAAGCCGCCTGGCGCGCTGGATCATGAGCATCGGGCATATCAGGCCGCTCACTCCATCCATGACCAGGCCGGTCAAATGCCAGCACACGGTGACGGTCTGCCAACGCAGGAAGGATACTCGCTTCAAAATCCCGCAGATTGCCGCTGGCGCCATGGATAAGAACAATCGGCGCAGGTGCTTTATCGGAAATGTCTGCCGGCCCTGTATCCACATAATGAAGATCGACATCATCAACACGAACAGTCCGGCCATGCAGACCAAAGCGCTTTTCGGCACGCCAAACATTGAGCCATGCAAAACCCAGCACGGCCAATACTGCAACCACAAACCAAATCACTTGCTAGATACCTCGGCCTTCGATTTCGACGGTCAGGCGGCTCTCCGCCTCCCCCGCACCCTCAAGATATGGATAGACTGCAAGCACGCGGCGGTATGCATCAAGCGCACCTTCCTTGTCTCCAAGGTCTTCCAACACCAAGGCCAAACCGCCAATTGCCCCAAAATGACGGGGCTCTAGGGCAAGTGTTGCTTCAAGATCGTTGAGCGCGCTTGCGTAATCATCCTGAAGAAAATAGACGGTCGCCCGCTTGTTCCACCCTTCAGAATATCCGGGCGCAAGATCGACAACTTCATCCAGATAGGTCAGCGCAGTGTCGTAATTTCCCGCAGCCAATGCATCAATACCTCGGTCCATCAGAAGATCGACACTGATGCTTCCCGATCGGTTCCAGATGTTCCAGATCAAACCTTCAACAATTTTTGCGTCCTCGGGCGTCCGCGATTGTGCCAATTGAACAAAGAGCCGGTCCAGTTGAACCGACTCCGTTGTTTTGAGCGTAACATCTGGCGACGCGCTCACCCCCGGCTCTGCCGACAACGCGGGCACACTGCCGAACGAAATGATCAGGCCAATGACGATTGGGAGATGGGAATATTGCCGAGTCATGTCACTGAAGATAAGACGCGGGAGAAAAACCGCAAGCATCAACAATCACACTTTCGCGAGCACTAGTCGTTCAGGTCTTCACGCACGCAGTCGTCAAAACCGGTGATATAGTCCGGTCCAAACAGGGTTGAAGGCGTGTGAAAGCCTGGCTTCCCCTCGCCTGCGAGCACGCGCTCGACAATATCGAGACCCGTCCGAATGGTCAGCGAATAGCCTTCCGGCGTGCGCAGCCGAGAGACCACTTTTTCGCCTGCCTCGTTCGTTGCCTCACCGATCAAGATACTCGCACCCACGGCACGCTCCTGTTCGGTCGGACCATCTGGCTCAGCCTCAACTTTCGCTTTAAGGCGCCGCTGCATAAAACCACGACTTAGAATGAAACGCATAAAGCCGCCAATGCCCGCCATTTGCTCGAGCTGCGGACTGGCTTCAAAATAGACGGTGATGTTGGGAATACCCGTCGAATAAAAGGCGGTTGAGACATCGCCCCATCCGACACCCACAGATGGTTTGTCACCGCTTCCAAAATTCATCTCACGTTT
>JAJFGY010000010.1 GCA_021775935.1 Alphaproteobacteria bacterium | reverse complement strand
AGGCATTGTTGGTCTCTGGAACGAAAATGTCTGGCTGGCAGCCAAGGGCGGCGGCATTGGCTCCTATTGGGGCAACCTGCGCTCGATCGGTGAAAAAGTCGGCGGCAATGGCAAGACCAGCGGCATCGTGCCTTTCATCCGTGTGATGGATAGCCTGACGCTCGCCATCAGCCAGGGCTCACTGCGCCGCGGCTCGGCTGCGTGCTACTTGCCGGTTGATCACCCGGAAGTGGAAGAGTTTATCGAGATCCGCCGTCCAACCGGTGGGGACCCGAACCGCAAGGCACTGAACCTGCACCACGGTATTCTGATTTCAGACGCCTTTATGCGCGCAGTGGAAGCCGACGAGGACTGGGCGCTTCTCTCGCCAAAGGACAAATCAGTTCAGAAGACCATTTCAGCGCGCTCGCTCTGGATCCGCATGCTCACTGCTCGGATTGAAACCGGCGAGCCCTACATGATCTTCAAGGACACAGTGAACAATGCGCGCCCTGAGCAGCAGAAGCTTGCGGGCCTTGAGGTGAAGACATCAAACCTCTGCGCGGAAATCACCCTGCCAACAGGCATTGACCATCATGGCAAGGCGCGCACGGCGGTTTGCTGCCTGTCCTCGCTCAATGTTGAGAAGTTCCAGGAATGGGAAAGCCACCCGCAGTTTATCGAAGATGTGATGCGCTTCCTCGACAATGTCCTGCAGGACTTTATTGATCGCGCACCCGATGAAATGGCGCAGGCGAAATATTCCGCCATGCGTGAGCGCTCGGTGGGCCTCGGCGTCATGGGCTTCCACTCCTTCATGCAGGCCAACATGATCCCGTTTGAGGGCGTGATGGCGAAGGTCTGGAACAAGAAGATCTTCAAGCATATTGATGATCAGGCTGATGCGGCTTCAAAGAAGCTGGCTGACGAGCGGGGCGCCTGTCCGGACGCTGCCGACTATGGCATCAATGAGCGCTTCTCCAACAAGTCCGCTGTGGCGCCAACCGCGTCGATCTCGATCATTTGCGGTGGCACGTCAGCGGGCATTGAGCCCATCGCGGCCAACAGTTTCACGCACAAGACGCTTTCGGGCTCGCACAATGTGCGGAACCGTCACCTGACCAAACTGCTGGAAGAAAAAGGCCGCAATGATGATGAGACATGGTCGTCCATCGTCACCAATGGCGGCTCTATCGCCCATCTCGATTTCCTGGACGATCTGGAAAAAGACGTCTTCAAGACAGCGTTTGAAATCGACCAGCGCTGGGTGATTGAGCATGCAGGTGACCGGGCGGACAAAATTGACCAGGCGCAAAGCGTGAACTTGTTTGTGCCGGCGAATGTGAACAAGCGCGAGCTGCACCAGCTCCACTTCCAGGCCTGGAAGCAGGGCGTGAAGTCACTCTATTATTGCCGCTCACTCTCGATCCAGCGGGCGGAAAGCGACAGCTCCCATCTGGTGAAGCAGGCAGAGAATGACGCGGCGAGTGCCTTGGCCAAAGCAAGTGGCGCAGCGGAAATTCCGTTGAAGACCTTGACCGAGGTTGCCGTGGAAACCCGTCTGGCTCCGAGCGAGCCCGCTCAAAAGGTCAATCCGGCTGAGATGAACGACTATGACGAGTGTCTCGCCTGCCAGTAAAATAAAGTGTCATTGCCGGACTTGTTCCGGCAATCCAGGGCGGCGGGCAGGAGCCTTTGCCGCCCTCTTTGCCCCAGAAGGAATGTGCTGTGGTAAAAGAGAATGAAGCGATAAGAGCAGAAAGCGGAAAACATGTCCCTTCTTGAAGAACGCGCAACCTACAAGCCCTTCCGCTACCCTTGGGCCTATGACGCATGGCTGACCCAGCAGCGCATTCATTGGCTGCCGGAAGAAGTGCCGCTGGCTGATGACGTAAAGGACTGGGCGAAGGTCTTGACCGAGGGCGACCGCAATCTCTTGACGCAAATTTTCCGCTTTTTCGTGCAGGCCGACGTGGAAGTGAACAATTGCTACATGAAGCACTATTCCCAGGTGTTCAAGCCGACGGAAGTGCAGATGATGCTGGCGGCCTTCTCAAACATTGAGACAGTCCACATTTCCGCCTATTCCCATCTGCTCGATACGATCGGCATGACGGAAGCCGAGTACGATGCCTTCCTCAAATATGGGGAGATGAAGGACAAGTACGACTATATGCAGGAATGGGGTGTGGAAACGAAGGCGGACATTGCAAAGACGCTTGCCGTCTTTGGCGCGTTTACCGAAGGCGTGCAACTGTTTGCAAGTTTCGCGATCCTGCTCAACTTCCCGCGCTTCAACAAGATGAAGGGCATGGGCCAGATCATCACCTGGTCTGCCCGCGACGAGTCTCTGCACACGGAAAACGCGATCAAGCTCTTCCGCACCTTCATTGATGAAAACCCGGAGCTCTGGAATGATGAGCTGCAGAAGGATATCTACAAAGCGTGCGAGACCATCATCACCCACGAAGATGCCTTTATTGATCTGGCGTTTGAAATGGGCTCGGTTGAAGGGCTTTCTGGCGAAGAAGTGAAAAGCTACATCCGCTGGATCGCCAATCGACGTCTCACGCAGCTGGGGCTTCTGCCTATCTACCGCGTCGACAAGAACCCGCTGCCCTGGATGGACGAAATGCTGAACGGCATTGAGCACGCGAACTTCTTTGAAAACCGCGCGACGGAATATTCCAAAGCCTCCACCGAAGGCACCTGGGAAGAAGCGTTTGATTGATCACGCTTCCTCATCTTGAGGAGAAGGCTTAGCCTTCGTCTCGAAGGATGGTCGTCAAACACATCTGTCATTGCCCGGTTTATCCGGGCAATCCAGAGCGACAAACTAAGTCCCTTACCTGAGGCCCCTGGACCACCCGAACAAGTCGGGTGGTGACACTTCTATTTGGGGCGCTGCGGTTCAACACCTGCTGCCGTCATGCCCGGACTTGTTCCGGGCATCCAGGGGGAAACTCGGCCTGTAGAAAAACACCTCCACGTCTATCTCTGAGATTTACTAGACGTTTTGGGTGATGATCTCTCTCACTCCCTCGGGTAGGGTGTTTGTCTCTCCTGGCCACTCTAGGTATTTCAATGCCAAGCTCGCGAACAGTGAACGGACTCGCATATTCTCTCTATTTATTCGATCAAGCGGC
>JAJFGY010000090.1 GCA_021775935.1 Alphaproteobacteria bacterium | reverse complement strand
AGCGGTGGGCAGCGCGTCCAGATATAGTATCCGCTCCGTCATCTGCGTCAACAGGTAGTGTTCTTAGTTTCGAAATTTTTTGGTTAATGAAAGGTTAACGTGCTGTTTTCATTGTGTGTTTTTTGGTGCACAAAGTTCGCCGCCGCTGCATGTTCACCGTGCCCCTGTTTCATGAGGATCCACAGATAGTATGTCGCATATTGACCCTGTTACCGGCGCTGAACGTCGGACGCTTTACTCGGAAATTGAGCCCTACAATTCTGGCATGCTGGCCGTATCGCCCGTCCATACGCTGTTCTATGAAGAATGCGGAAATCCGCAGGGCAAACCGGTCGTCATTTTGCACGGCGGCCCCGGGGGCGGATGCAACCCGACCATGCGACGAACCCACAACCCTGACGCGTACCGAATCATTTTGTTCGACCAACGGGGGTGCGGGCGCTCCAGTCCTCACGCAGAGCTCGACGGGAACACAACCTGGGATCTCGTCGCCGACATTGAGCTGCTTCGCGCGCATCTGGGCATTGAGGCCTGGCAGGTGTGTGGCGGCTCCTGGGGATCGTGCCTGGCGCTCGCCTATGCGGAAACCCACCCGACGCGGGTTACAGAGCTTGTCATGCGGGGCATCTTCACGCTTCGCCCAAGAGAACTACATTGGTTTTACCAAGAAGGCACCGACGCGCTCTATCCCGACGCCTGGGAGAATTTCATCGCACCCATCCCCGTCGCTGAACGCGGCGACCTGATGGGTGCCTACTACAAACGCCTCACCGGCGATGATGAAGACGCAAAGCTTGCTTGCGCGCGGGCATGGTCGGTCTGGGAGGGCACGACGCTCTCCCTCTTGGAAGACCCGGAGCGGGCCGCCCGGTTTGACGACGCTCACTTTGCCTTGGCGTTTGCGCGGATCGAATGCCACTATTTTGTGAATAAGGGCTTCTTTGAACCGCAAGACCAACTCATTCAAAACGCCCCTCTGCTAAACGGTATTCCTGGCGTTATCGCCCAAGGACGCTATGACGTTGTAACGCCGATGTTTACGGCCTGGGACCTGGCAAAAAACTGGGAGACAGGTGAACTCAACATTGTGCCCGATGCTGGCCATACCGCGACGGAACCGGGGATTGTTGATGTGATGGTTCGGGCGACGGATCGCTTTGCTGGGCTCTGATGCCGCCCCATAGGTGCCCATTACCGCACCGGCGAAAGGGGGCTTTCCGAAATACCCCTAAAGACTGTATAGACATCGAGGATTAGGGTGGAACCACAGGGACGCAATTTCGGATGGGTAACAGTACGGACATCAGTTGGCTGTTTGAGCAGAACAAAGCCTGGGCTGACAAGGTCAAGCAGAGCGACCCTGATTTTTTTGCAAACCTTGCTGATCAGCAAACACCCGAACTTCTCTGGATCGGATGCGCCGACAGTCGTGTTCCCGCTAATCAGATTACCGGCCTGCCCCCTGGCGAAGTGTTCGTTCATCGCAATATTGCCAATGTCGTCGTGCACTCAGACCTGAACTGCCTATCGGTCATTCAATATGCCGTCGAAGTCTTGAAGGTGAAGCATATCGTCATTTGCGGACATTACGGCTGCGGCGGGGTTGCCGCGTCGCTGGAAGAGCAGTCGCATGGGCTGATTGACAATTGGTTGGAGCATATCCGGAATGTATACCGCCTCCATGCGCAGGAGCTGGATGCAATATCGGACAAGCCAGAGCTGGTAAGCCGCCTTTGCGAACTCAATGTCGTCGAACAAACGCATAACGTCTGCAATACCACGATTGTAAAAGAAGCATGGGCCCGCGACCAAGAGCTTGCAGTCCATGGCATCGTTTACAGTATCCAGAATGGCATTCTGAAAGACCTGTTGGTTCGTCACGGCCCTTCAACCTAGGCTGAAAAATCATGCGCATTCTGTTTCTCATGAACGACGAGGGCTCACCGCCGGGCGTTCTTCTGGAAGAGACGGAGACACTTGGTCATCGGCCGAGCGTGCTCGTTCCCTACAAGGGTATTAGTCACGACCCGGATCTACCCGGGGATGTGCCCACTTCTGCAGAAGGTTTTGATGGTCTTGTCGTGCTGGGCGGCGCGATGAGCATTCTTGATGAAGCAGATCACCCTTTTGTCGATCAGACCCGCCGTCTGTTCCGGGAATTTGACACTGCACGCACGCCGGTGATGGGCGTGTGCTTTGGGGCGCAATTGCTGGCCGATGCCCATGGTGGCCGAGTAAAACCACTTGGACATACCGAGTGGGGGTTCTTGCCGCAAACCTGGCTGCCTGCGGCGGCGGACGATGTTCTGCTAACAGACAGTCCGCCGAACCTGCCTCTGATGCAATGGCATGGGGACACGTTTGACCTGCCAGACTTTGCCCTTCCACTATCCACACGGCCAGACTGCCCGGGACAAGCGTTTCGGATCGGTGATCTGAATTGGGGCCTGCAGTTTCATCTGGAGCTGGATCAACCCACTCTGCTGAACTGGGCCAGCCTTCATGCTGCAGAACTGAAAGAAGAACCGGCAGCTCATGTCGCACAGATGAAGCAGGACATTGTCACCTTTCACGATGCGCAAGCGAGCTTTGCCCGCGAGGTGATGCGGCGGTGGCTGACTGTTTGCCAAGACGCAAAAACGGGGCAGTAATACGCACCACCCCGCCTCTTACGCAACAATCCCAAGGGCGCACCAATCCCAAGGGCGCACCAATCCAGTTGGCGCAAACACCTCTTCAACAATCAGTTCAAGGTAATTTCAAATATTGAAGTTGTGCCGCTGACTTCATTGGAAACCGCGAGTAAATCTTTTCCATTCGGGGATTGCTCTGCGGAGATGAAAGCCAATCCTTCAGGTCCAAGGTCACCGGCCTTGCCGGCTTCTGCATTGCCTGAAAAGTCGCGATTGTTCCGGTAGCCAAGGAACTCAGCATTAGCCGGGTCGGTCACGTCATAGGCCATGACACCTCCGACGCGCTCAAGACCGATGAATGCGATCATCTTACCGCCAATCTTGCCGACCGTCAGCGCTTCTGGTTCAGGGCCCTTATCGTCAGAGCGATTGTCGCCTTTGTCATTCTCGTCGTTGGTTGAATTGAAATCGCGTCCGAGACGGGCCGCCGTGATCCGCTCAAACTGATCGGCAGAATCGAAAACAAGATCGCCGGACGTGGACCAGATTGAGAAAGAACGAGCCCCATAGGAATAGATCACATCATGATCGCCGTCCCCGTCCGTATCACCCATGCTCACCGTGGTTTTAAGCCGTCCAAGACGCCCTTCTTCTTGCAGTTCAGAAGCGTTTGGGAACACGGTCGGATCAAGCGTCAGTTTGGCAACCCGCGTTTCCTCAGACCAACCATCATAATCTTTTGCGTCGCCTTCATTGGCGGTGATGAGATAGGTCTCGCCAGCGGTTTCGTATGAAACAATCGAGTCCGGCTGATACATGCCAGAAACCGGCCAGGTCTTGATGTTTGTCCCGCCATCCTTGTTGGAGGCATCAAACGGGACCTGAGAGTGATCTTTAAACCCAAGGCCCAAGAGGTCCGTAACCTCCGCCTTTGCAACGTCAATGACGGCGATTGCGTTATTCTCCTGGAGCGTGACATAGGCGGTCGAGCCATCAGTTGAGAGGGCAATATATTCTGGCTCCACGTCCGCTGCGACAGTGCTGCCAGGCTTCACGATGCGCATCCCCTCTGGCACGGTCTCAAATCCCGCAAAACCTGCGGTCCGCACGCTCATGTCTGCAATCCGGATGATACTCACTGACCCTTCTGGATCATTTGTGTAGTCCTTTGACGGCTCGCCCTCGTTGGCGACAAGCGCATAAGAACCGTCAGGAGTAAACGTGACCATGTCCGGATTAGCGCCGACCGTCACCACCGCCTTCTCATTCCCTTCCAGATCAAAGAAGACAAGTTTGCCGGGGTCCTGTTTTGAAGGTCCAACAATGGCGACGGCGACAAGGTCTCCCCCTACAGCCACGGAGTTTGCACCAGAACCATGCGCACTTGTCCCAAGCGTTGCGACTTTGGCGGGAGCAGAGGGATCTGAAATGTCCAACACGTCCACCTCACCGGCGTCTGCATTTACGACATAAAGTCTCTGTGTCGTGGCCGAATAAACCACAATCTCCGCTGCGCCCTCATCAAAAATACCCGTCTCATATGTCGCCAGATGATTGAACATCAATGCATCGTCGCTGAGCACGGGCGTTGCCAGCGTCAGAGACCCTGCGACGAGAGCTGTAAGTGAAATAGCGCGCATATCAGAGTTTCCTTGTGATCACATCTCAGATCTTCGTTTTGCGAAACCTAGGGAAATTTATTAACCCTGCGTGCGAAACTTATGTGACGGCCACGCCGAATGTCACCAAATCGGCAATATATTAAGCAGGTCTTAAGGGCCTTCCAGCTATCTAGATCTTCTTATCTGGAGAACTTCATGGCCGAAGAAGATACATCAGAAAAAGACAAAGCCGCTTCTTTGGGAGAGGGCTCAGCCCGTATGTCACATGACAGGCTGGCTGCAGCAAACGCTCTTGGATCTCTGACAATAAATGTCGCGTTGTCGGGTGAAGAAAGGCGTCAGGCCCATGACATCCAGCGGGCGCTCAGCGTCGATGCTGAACTCCAGGTGAGGGCATCCTTAGCCCGTGCCATTGCTGACTACCCGTTCCTGCCCCCCGTCATCGCCGAACGATTAGCACAAGATGTATCAGAGGTGTCTGCGCCGGTCTTACAGCGGTCTGCAGTGTTACCAGACACTTTCCTCGCAGAGCTTATCGAAAGCGGCAGCGCTGATGAGCTGGCACAGGTCAACATAGCAACCAGGCGGGAGTTGCCTGAATCTGTTTCTGGACCTTTGCTGAAAGTCGGCAAGCGTCGTGCAGTCGAATCAGTTCTTTCAAACGCGTCGGCCAACATTAGCGATGACGGTTATGAGGCCCTATTTGCCCGCGAAGATTTGGACGGGCGCTTGTTGACACTGGTCTCAGCAAGGCAAGACCTCACAGAGCCTGTCGTCGCTCAGTGTCACAAAATCATTCTCACTGATCGCTTAGATCGCGAAGTGGGTGCTGCCATACGAACAAATCTTATTGAAGCGCATTCCCTTCCTGAAAAGATGGCGGATGCGATTGTCAATGCAGCGCTGGAAGATGCCCTGTCGCGTGCGGCTTCCAACGCGGAAGCAACTTCCCAAGAGATGATCGGTCTCGCTGTAACTCTCGATCGGCACAGCGACCTCACTCCCTCTCTGCTTTTGCGAATGACATGTGACGGGTCGCTGGATTTTACGGTCGCCGCATTTCACGTTCTTTCACGCCGTCCCTATGAAGAGATCGAAACAGCTTTCGAAGTGGCGGGTACGGAAGCGTTCGCTGAACTTTATCTCGCGACAGGTCTTGCTCCGTATTTCCGCTTTGCGCTGTTCACGGCGATCAAACGCATCGCGCAGGAGCGCGACAAGCCTTATGATAGTGCGCCAGATAAACCTATTCAGGATATCATCCGCGAGATTGTCGGGTTCTACCGTGGCATTGCACCAACATCACTTGAGCAGGTCATTGCCCGACTGTGCCATGAGGCCAGCAGGTGGTCCGAAGACAAGGACACCGCATCGTCTTCGGCCTAATCGACAATTGATCAGAAATTCACACGATTTGTATAGGCACCATCAACAACCAAGTTGACGCCGGTCGTGAAACTTGATCGCGGGCTCGACAAAAACACCGTGGCATTGGCAATGTCTTCCGGCGTCGCCATGCGGCCTGTCGGATTTTTTGACATGGCATCCTTATAAACGTCAGGCATGTTTTCTTCGATCATATGCCACACACCGCCTTTGAAATACACGGTTCCCGGCGATACCACGTTGCAGCGAACATGTTTGCCGGCATTTTGCTTGGCAAAGCCCTTTGCGACGTGAATGAGCGCGGCCTTCATGGCACCATAGGCGTTGGGCTGGCTTGTTTCTGCAGCAGATACAGAAGAGATGATGACAATGGACGCATCACCTCCTGCCTCAGCTGATTTTTCCAAGTGTGGCAGAGCTGCTGTTATCGAACGTTGTGCGCCCATCACATCCACATCAAAACCCGCCTGCCAATTGGCTTCCTCATTCCCGGCACTTAATGCACTTGCGTTCGACACAAGAATGTCGATGCCGCCGAGAGATGTCGCTGCTTCTCCGATCCATGCTTGCAAAGCGGGCCCATCGGCAATATCGACAGACGTGCCATAGGCGTTGACGCCTTTTGCCTTAAGCGCGGCCACAGCTTCGTCAATTTGGTCCTGGTTGCGGGCGCAGATTGCGACATTGGCCCCTTCATCGGCCAAAAGGTCTGTGATGGCGCGGCCAATCCCTCGGGTCCCTCCCAAGATCACTGCGCGTTTTCCTTTAAGTCCTAAGTCCATTTGCCCTCTCCTCCTGTGTTTCAATGCCTGCACCCTATCGGTTTGACGTAGAGGCAGAAAGGTGAAAGCCAAGTCCTATTGAACAATTTTGGTGTCTTTGGATAGGTGCGCTAGACTTGTGCCAAATGAGGGCCAAGGCGCCCCAATGAAACTCTTGGATGCAACCGGAGGAGATGAGACCCATGGATCTGGCAATGAAACCAGAAGAGGCAGCCTTTCGTGATGAAGTGCGCGCTTTCCTTGATGACAAACTCACTGACCAATTGAAAGCACATGCGCGCCTGACCAGTGGTATTCTCACCGACCATCCGTTGCGGGTGGAATGGCTGCAGACCCTTAATGCGCAGGGGTGGGCAGCGCCCAGCTGGCCAAAGGAATTCGGCGGCACAGGCTGGACTGTGATGCAGAAGTTCATCTTTGCCTCTGAGTGCGCGGCCGCCGGTGCGCCGGGGGTCAGCTCCATGGGACTTTCCATGGTCGGCCCTACTTTGATGGGTCACGGAACCGACGAACAACGCGCGAAATATCTGCCTAAAATTCTGGACGGCACCCATTGGTGGTGTCAGGGCTATTCAGAACCGGGTTCGGGCTCTGACCTTGCGTCGCTTCAGACCAAAGCTGTGTCTGATGGAGATGACTACATCATCAACGGCACCAAGATTTGGACAACGGGTGCGCATTTTGCCAACCACATGTTCTGCCTTGTGCGCACCAGCAGCGAAGGCAAAAAACAGGAAGGTATTTCCTTCATCGTCTTCCCGATGGATCTGCCCGGCATCTCTGTTGAGCCGATCATCACAATTTCAGGTGACCATGAAGTCAATCAGGTGTTCTTTGATGATGTGCGGGTGCCCAAAACCAACCGAATTGGCGAAGAAAACAATGGCTGGACGGTCGCAAAATATCTGCTGGAGTTTGAACGGGGCGGATCTGCGCACGGCGCCAACCTCCGCAACGCACTTAACCGTCTGAAAAACATTGCCGGTCAAGAAGTGTCGGATGGTGAGGGCGCCCTCATCGATGATCCAGCCTTCCGGCGCAAAGTTGATGAGGCGGAAGTTGAAGTCACCGCCGTCGAGTTCACCGAACACCGGATCATGTCTTCTCTGTCGTCCGGCCAAAATCCCGGCGCTGCCGCCTCGATGATCAAACTGCGCGGTTCCACCATGACGCAGACCATTACCGAGCTTGGCGTTGAAGCGATATCGCACTATATCGCGCCGCACGTTATGGAGGCTCGGACCTGGGGTTCCAACGTGGCTCCTGTCGGCCCCGATCACACATTGATGGTTGTGCCGAAATACATGAACGGTCGCGCCAATACGATCTTTGGTGGCTCCAACGAAGTTCAGCGCAACATTATGGCAAAAGCCGTTCTCGGGCTCTGATTGGCTTTTTGAAGGAGAGAATTCATGGACCTAGCGCTTGCGCCGGAGGATGCGGCTTTTCGTGACGAGGTCCGCTCCTTCCTTGATGAAACACTGACAGAGACGATGCGGGAAGCCGGTCGGCTCACCACGAGTGTTTTCACCGACTATCACGACAATATGCCCTGGCATAAAGCGCTACATGCCAAAGGCTGGGTCGCGCCCAGCTGGCCGAAGGAATATGGCGGCACGGGCTGGAACGATATGCAGAAGTATATTTTTGCGTCGGAATGCGCACGCGCCGAAACACCCCATCTTGCCCCGATGGGACTGCGCATGTGTGGTCCGGTGCTTATGAGATATGGCACGCAGGAACAGAAAGATTTCTATTTGCCGCGCATGTTGTCTGGTGATGATTATTGGTGCCAAGGCTACTCAGAACCTGGCTCTGGGTCTGATCTTGCGTCTCTTCAATGCAAGGCAGTGCCAGACGGAGATGACTATGTCATCAACGGGACGAAAATCTGGACGACCCATGCACAATTTGCCAATCGCATGTTCTGTCTCGTGCGTACTGATGGATCGGGCAAGCCTCAACAGGGCATTACTTTCATCCTAATCGATATGGATACGCCTGGCATCAAGGTGGAGCCCATCATCACCATGGCCGGCGACCATGAGGTGAACCAGGTGTTCTTCGATGATGTGCACGTTCCCATCGCCAATCGTGTGGGCGAGGAAAATGACGGCTGGACGGTCGCCAAATACCTGCTCGAGTTTGAGCGGGGTGGATCTTCAGCACCGGGGCTTGAGATTGGCGCAAAGAAAGTACGCGCCCTTGCTTCAAAAGAAGCAAACGGCAGTGGTGCGACATTGATGGATGACCCTGCCTTTGCCGCAAAGCTTTCTGAGGCAGAGATCTCGGTTAAGGCTCTTGAGATCACGGAGCATCGTATTCTGTCTGCCATGTCGGCCGGACAGAACCCCGGCCCCGCGTCATCTATGCTCAAGACCTGTGGCACGGAGATGCGCCAGCGCATAGATGAACTTGCCGTTGAAGCCATTCAGTATTATGCGACACCCGATCAGATGGATGCGCGGATGACGGGTTCTAATGTGGAGCCGGTCGGACCTGGTGACGCGATGACGGCGGTGCCCGCCTATCTCAACAACCGGGCAGGCTCCATCTATGGCGGATCCAACGAGGTTCAGCGCAACATTATGGCAAAGCTGGTGTTGGGACTTTAGGCCCTTTTGTTCGCACACCTATCCGACCAGCAGAAGTCCGGCATCTTCTGCCGGAAATGCTCTAAACCACCCGCGAAATCAGCAAAGTCGTTGTCTGCGTAAATACTGTTTCGCCATCCTGGTTTTCCAGAATGTGTCGGTTTTTGACGACGCCCCTGTCGGGTTTTGAGGAACTTGGCTTGGTCTCGATGCATTCGATGGTCAGCGACAATACATCGTCAAGCTTCGCTGCTTTGTGGAAACGAACCTCGTCATATCCCAACGCCCCTAGCACGGCGGTTTCATGGGGCAGGCCCTGCGCCAATCGCAGGACGACGCTTTGGATATGCGAGCCACAAGCAGTCAACGTCCCATAGATGGATTTCGCGGCAGCGTCCTTGTCGACATGAAAGGGTTGCGGATCCCATTTTTCGGCGAAGGAGACGATTTCCGCTTCCGTCATTGTATAGGCGGCCTCAATCGGCCAGCGTTCACCCACTTCGAAATCATCAAAATACCGCACGGCCACTCCACTTGTCGTTGCTTACACTGTGCCTTGCCTCTATCCCTAACACGCTATGAGGACGCTAGAAACTGCTCAATCAATTCAGCCAAATCATCGGGTGCCTCGATATGTACATCATGACCGACGCCCTCTACCGGTGCAAAAGTACCACCGGTACGAGCTGTCAACGCCTTCGCGGCTTCATGGGGGATAGACGGGTCCATGGTGCCACTTATGTGAAGGACCGGAGCTTTGATTTCCTCATACACACCCCACAGGAGGCGCATTCCATCAATCGTGTATTGCCTGCGCACATAGGTGAGAAAGGCGGCCCGCGTTCCTGCAATCTCGTAAACGCGTTCTTGGCGCTCCCTATGAGCTTCGGAAAACGTATCCCCAAAGACGCTTTCGCGCCCCATGATCCATTCGCCAATGCCCGGTATCATCAGCTGTTGCTGCGTCGGATCCATCGCCATGCCGGTCCCGATCGTCACGACATGGGTCACCCGCTCAGGAAAGTCAGCTGCCACACGTGCTGCGATGACACCTCCAACAGAATGCCCAACTACAGTGACCCGCTCGATGCCCAATGCATCCAGTAGGTCGATTGCCTGCTGTGTCCAAAGCCGATGCCCATAAGAAAGGCCGTGGGCGCGGTCACTCAGTCCATGACCGAAATAGTCAAAACCAATCACTCGGTGTTTCTGGGACAACCGGTCCCCAAACCCCTCTTGCCAATCTGCAACAGACCGTCCCGAACCATGCAGAACGAGGATCACTGGGCCGGCGCCCCTCTCGTAGACATGGATCCGCCCGGAACGCGTTTCAACAAAGCGGGTGTCGGGGCCAAAGGGTGTGGTTGGGGCCGAGACGGGCTCAGCTTGTGACATCATAATGCGGCCGCCCACGAAGGCAGCAATCAAAAAAACAGATGCAGTTGCAAGTGCGATGAGAATGATCCGGGCCATGCGCTTTTCCTTTGTTATCCGACTTGCTTTCTATTTACATACTTATTAGTATGTCAAGTGAAATTCAAGGAGGGATTCATATGGACAAAAAGTCTCAGGTTGATGCCGCCATCGCGGATCTCGCCGCCCGTGTTCCGCTATCCGAGATCACTCTGACCGTTATTGCTGCGAAAGCAGCTGTGAGTTTGCCTACGCTTCGCAGAATTGTTGGCGGCAAAAAGGGTCTGCCGACCTATGTCGCCCAGCTGGGAATTGAGCTTGGCGTGGAGGATGTGCAGACCCCCGCGCGTCTTCTTTCGGCGGCAAAACGTGTGTTTGCCAAGCGGGGGTATGAGGGCGCCTCTCTCGATCATGTTGCTGCGGCCGCCGGAATGACAAAGGGTGCCGTCTACCATCACTTCAAAAATAAGGCCGATCTCTTCTGGGCGCTTGCCGAAGAGCGCCTTTCTAATCAGGTGACATTGGCGGATGAAGCAAACAGAGTTAATCCTGCATGGGACGAAACCAAACTTGAAGGTGTCCTTAAACAAGTCCTCAAGCGCTCGGCGAAGGAACAGGGATGGGCTCGCCTCCACTATGAAATTCTATCGCGCACACGTGATCGCGATGCAAAAAGGCACTTCATGAAGCAGGAGGCTTTTCTTCTGAAAACTCTATCTGAGACGGTGAAAACCGCTCAGGAATCTGGCGAAGCACGAAATGACATTGACCCTCAAGCCATCGCGCTTGTTATTGCGGCCGTCATTGAGCGCTTGATGCAGTATGACATGCTCAAAGTCAAAACGCCGAATGTCGAGAAGCTCCTGCCCGACATAGCGAAGGTTCTTTTGGGTGGTTCTGGAACCAAGCTTCAGACATAAAAAAGGCCGGGCGTGATGCCCGGCCTTTCGAATTCATATGCTTGAGTTGGCTTTTCTCGTCGCGTTTCCGGACGAAAAACCGATCTCACTTTTCCTGGAAACGCTTAGAAGATCTCGAAGAGACCTGCTGCGCCCATGCCGCCACCGATACACATGGTGACAACGCCCCACTTGACGTTCTGGCCTTCTGCCTTGCGACGACGACCTTCCAGCAGGATGTGACCAACGCAACGCGCGCCTGTCATGCCAAATGGGTGACCGATTGCGATGGAACCGCCATTGACGTTGTACTTCTCAGGATCAATGCCGAGCGTGTCACGAGAGTAGAGGCACTGTGAGGCAAAGGCTTCGTTCAGTTCCCAAAGGTCGATGTCGTCAACCTTGAGGCCAGCGCGCTCCAGAAGACGTGGCACAGCAAAAACAGGACCGATGCCCATTTCGTCTGGCTCACAGCCAGCAACAGCAAAGCCGCGGAATGCGCCAAGCGCTGTCGCGCCGCGTTTTGCAGCTTCTGCACCTTCCATCACAACAACTGCGGCAGCGCCGTCTGAAAGCTGAGAGGCGTTACCAGCAGTTACGAAGTTGCCTTCGCCACGGACTGGCTGCAGGCCAGCAAGGCCTTCAATATTTGTCTGTGGACGGTTGCATTCGTCCTTGTCGACAACGTAATCCACGATGCTTTCTTCTTTGGTTTCCTTGTTGAAAACCTTCATCTTGGTAGCCATCGGAACGATTTCATCATCGAACTTGCCAGCTTCCTGAGCTGCCGCGATACGCTGCTGCGAGCGAAGTGCGAACTCATCCTGGTAGTCGCGGGCAACATTGTAGCGCTGCGCAACGATGTCAGCCGTTTCAATCATTGGCATCCAGAGAGCTGGATATTGTGCCATCAGGCTTTCTTCGGTGATGTTGTTCGTGTTCATGCCACCCATGGAAACGAGCGAGATGCTTTCAACACCGGCACCAACAGCAATTGGCACATCATTGTTCACGACAGTATTTGCTGCCATGGCAATGGTCTGGAGACCAGAAGAGCAGAACCGGTTGACGGTCGTGCCTGATGTGGTGACCGGGCAGCCAGCGGCAAGAGCGGACAGACGGCCCACATTCATGCCGGTTGCGCCTTCTGGGTTACCACACCCCATAATGACGTCTTCAACATCGCCTGGCTCAATGCCTGCGCGCTCAACCGCGTGCTTGATGACGTGGCCACCCATGGCGGAACCATGTGTGATGTTGAAACCACCACGGCCGGCTTTCGCCAACCCTGTGCGGGCGGTAGATACGATAACTGCTTCTCTAGACATATAGGTCTCCCTGCTTTGCAAACCTGTTTCGTAACTTTGTTTCGTCCCCTTCAGCGCCGCCGATCTGACACGTCTCGTGCCAAAATGCCAACAACCGCATTCATGTCGCTACGGAATGCATGCCAAAGGGACCAATTGGGCGGCACCTTACCCGCCCTTGAGGGCAATTGGGAATCAATTTCGACCAGCCATATTCCACATCTGAACAATGGCATTCAGTTTCCGTAAGGTCTGCAAAACCGGCAGAAATGTGCGGTATTTTGATTAGCTTTCTCGTCTTGCGTCTCAAAGAAACCGCATTTCGGCCCCTGCATTGCCTTCGCCTCTCCCTTCGCTGGCCCTATTCCCCCCTCACATTGATCACGCGGCTGAAAACGAATCTGGAGAGCGACATGACAAAACGGCACATTTCGAACATTGCATCCCCTTGGGCATCCCCTTGGGCATCAACTGGCGCAGCAGTTCGGGCATCAATCGTGGCGGCAAGTTTGATGGTGCCGCTGGCGCTGGGATCTGTCAGCGCTCAGGCCGAAGAAACCGCCGGTCCTGAGGCCGTCACCGTTTTGGTCCAATATTCGGCTCTCTCTGGAGCCTACGCTGATGATGCGGCGCGCTTCACCATGCCGGTCTATTTTGGACGTGACGACACCGTCCTAACAGATGATGCGCAGGTGGCGCTCGGTGCCCTGGCAGACGAGACGGCCACATATTCGACCGTGACCGTCACAGTCCGTAGCAATGGCGATGATGATCAAGCCGTAGCTGTCTATGACACGCTGTACGAATATGGCGTTCCCGCCCGAGTGATGGCGCTGGACCTGGAGGATGATCGGAGCGCTGACGTAGTGGCGTCAGCGATCTAGAACGTCTTGCCCCTATCCGACCCAATACGTTTCCGCTAAGACGCAACACGCTTTGAGAACACACGCCTGCACAACCTGATGTGAAGCGCCCCTATAAATCTGGTCAGATCCGGGTGCTTGACATTGTTCGCTCAGTTCATTTTAATACATTTGTATTTTTTTGAACCAAAGGGACCTCCCCATGTCAGCACGTCTATTGATTGCGTTGAGTTTCGCCACCTGCATCAGTGCGGGACTTACGACAGCATATGCGGTGGAGCGTCCTGCCGGTGGCGTCAATGAGAAACTCCTTACCCATCAGTCTGTGTTTCAGCCGCCACGGCTGATCGACGTGTCGGAGCGTGTGACTGTTGCCTACGGCTACACGATGTCGAACATTGTGATGATTGAAGGCGAGAACGGGATTTTTATCTTCGACACTGGCATGCGGGTCGAGAAGGCGGAACTGGCGCTCAAGGCGCTCAGGACCCGAACCTCCAAACCCATCCTGGGTGTGGCTTACTCTCATGGACATGGCGACCACACCGGTGGCGTGCGCGCCTTCATCCCAGAAGGTGCAAATGACATTCCCCTCTATGCCCACCGCAATGCGCTGCGATATCTCGGTGATGTTACCTCCCCAACCGCTGACGTCTTTCGTCTCCGTGCGGTTCAACAGCTTGGACTCATCCTGCCAGAGGGCGTTGAAGGTACTGTCGGCTCAGGCGGTGGTCCGGTTATCAATCTTGGCGGGACCGTGAGCTATGTGACACCTACCCATCTTTTTGATGAGGAAGTCACGATTGATCTTGGCGGTACCAGTGTAAAACTCTTTCATGCGCCGGGCGATCTGGATGACGGAATTGGCGCCTGGATTGAAGAAGACGGCGTATTGGCGACCGGTGACACAGTTGTTGGTACGCGCACTCACCCGATCCTCTCGACACCGCGCTATGAAAAGGGACGCGACGCAGAGGCCTACATCGCCAGCATCAACCATTTTCGCGATTTCGGCGCGGAGCACCTGGTAGGTGGGCACGGCATTCCGATTGATGGTGTTGAAAACGTCAGTTCGTTGATCGACAGCACGCTTCTGGTCGGCCGCTACATCATGGATGAAACGCTTCGCCAGATTGATGCAGGCGCAACGCCCCAGCAGACCGCCGCTGCGCTTCGCATTCCTCCCGAAATCACCGGCGGCGAAGAGTTCGCAGACTATTACCATCGACTTAGCTGGATTGTTCGCGGAGTTTATAACAAAGAGATGGGCTGGTACGGCGGCGACACGCTGGAGCTTGTCGCACTCCCCCCAAAAGAACGTGCGTCGAAACTCATTGAGGCATTGGGCGGCAGAGACAGTGTCCTGGCTCAAGCGGAAACGGCCTACGCAGACGGGGATTATCGTTGGGCTGCAGAGCTTGCAACGGAATTGCTCCTTCAGGATGAAACCTATTCGGAAGCGCTTTCTATCAAAGCAAACTCACTCAGAGGCATTGCTTATAAAAGCGACAGTGCCAACGAGCGCAACTACCTGCTCACTGAAGCAGACCTGATGCTTGGCGATATTGGAATGAACATCATCTTCGGACAGGCATTCAGCCGTATCACCGACTTTTTCTCTGAGCCGAAAATCCCGGACCTTGCGCTGGCTGGTCCCTCGTCGTCGTTTATCAGTAAATTGCGGGTGCGTTCAGATGTTGCTCGCCCCTTGAGCGAGGATATCTCAATTGCCGTGCAGGTTGCTGACAGGGACGAGAGCTTTCAGCTGACACTCACCAAGGGTGTGATGATCCATGACCGGGCTGCATTGCGTGCGCCCGATGCGACGCTGACCCTTGACCACCGTTCCCTCATCCTTCTTGCCGACGCCCGCATGGCGTGGGACAATATTCTAGACCGTGACGCCGTGTCCGTGAGTGGCGACCCGGATAAACTCCAGACATTCTTCAATCATCTTAATTGGGACTGACTTTGACACCACCGGCAGCAGAAGAACAAACGACGAGCAAATCCGACAGGACCCGCGAAGCGCTGCTGCTTGCTGGAGAAGAGCTGATGGGCTGGAGAGGTATTGAAGCCACCTCGGTGCGCGACATCAACCAAAAAGCTAAACAGAAAAATACGTCCGCTATTCGATATTATTTCAAGAACAAAGAAGGTCTGCTGCAGGCAATCCTCGATCGGCGGATGGTGCCCCTGGATGACGAACGACGTGCGCGCTGGGACCAAATCAAAAGTTCCAAAGGCATGAAGGGTGCCAAAAACCTGACACTGCAAGACCTCGTTCGCGTCCAGATTCTGCCGCTCGCCGAAGCAGTCTTGTCTGAACCCGCCTGGCGCAATTATGTGCTGCTGCTCGCCCAGCTCGTATCGGCCCACGGCGCGCCCTATCGACATCTCTGGCGCGACAGATATGACAAGACCAGCGGCCACATCATCGCATCGATGCGAGATCACATAGCGCCAACGGATGATGATGTCTGGCGTCAGCGGGTGAGCGACATGATCACCTTTTCAATTGGCAGCCTGTGTGAGCGAACCTTTCTTCTGGGACGGTCTGAAACGAAGCTGATGCTCGATGATGAGCGGTATCTCACTCACCTGGTCGCAACCGCAACCGCCATCCTCTCTGTGCCAGATCTCGATTAGCTAGCCACTGATGGGGCTTCCGATGGCAATCTCATAGCCATCAGGATCACGCACATAGAACTCTTCAATGCCATAGGGTTGCTTTTTTACCTCTGTCACCTCCACACCCCGACTGGACAGGCGTCCATGCATTTCAGGGGCGGAGGGATAGGTGAGGTAGAAGACGGTATCGCTGTAATGGGGCCTGTCGGCCCGATCCTTGGGAGCAATAATGTCTTTGGCGTTCAACATGAGCGTCCCACCACCTGCATGCTCAAGATCGGCCCAGATGAGGGCGCCTTCCTCCTCGATTTTCTGTTTCACTTCAAAGCCAAGTTCTTCATAGAACTCAATCGACGTTGCCACATTGGCCACGTTGAGCAGGGGGACAAGATTGGTTGGACGAGACATGAAACCTCCAGTGGCAATAGCCAGATAAATCCACCCCAATTAGGCTCCACTCTCCTCCAGAGTGCAATGTGTGAGTGAGATACGCTGAGGTTTTCCGCCCACCGCGATACTCCCTCCCCTTTCGTCAAACCCCGATTAGGGGTAGATAGAGCGCCACCTGCTGCTGACCGGCACGCATTTCTATCGGAGTGATATCCTTCCATGAGTTCCCCTTCCGCCTTTGAGGCCCACGTTGGCCCGATTTCTTACACACACGCAGGCAATGGTGCATCGCTTACGTTCACGATTGATGCGCATCATCTGAACGGCGACGGCTACATTCATGGTGGCATGATGATGACACTCGCATCAGGTGTGCTCGGGGAACTGGCGCGCACTGTTTCAGGCGGTGCGCCCACAGCCCCCCTGTCGGTCAATTGCGATTTTGTCGGGCCCGGGCCCAAGGACGCTGCGGTTGTTGGCAAAGCTGAAGTGACGCGCCAGACCCGCACAGTTCTTTTCACATCTGCGGAACTTCGTGCAGACGGCAAACTTATGATGACAGCCACAGGCGTCTACCGGATCGGAGATGCTTCGTGAGTGCGGCCACCCCACAAGGGTTCTTTTCACAGGAACTCATTGACCCGTTTGAGAAATTTGTCGGACCTCTTTTTGAGAAAGATGAAGATGGTCAGCGGGTCGTTGCGTTCCGGGTTGACGAACGACACCTAGGTAGCGACGGCGTACACGTGCATGAGGGGCAGCTCATGACCTTTGCCGATGCCTCCATGGGCTGCACCGCCTATTGGGACAATGACCATGTGCCCTGCGCAACGCTTTCCTTACAAGTTAGTTTTCTTCGGTTCCCAACGTTGGGCGAGCTCGTGGAATGCCGCGCCCGCTTCACACGCAAGACACGGTCCATCCTGTTTGTCGAAGGGGCTATATCTGTCGGCGACGAACCTGTCATGTCCGCCACCAGCCTCTGGAAAGTGCTCGGCGCCCGGTAGTCTCACAGGTCCTTGAAGCCGTCCGGGATTGGCATCAATTCCTGAAATTCTGCGTCACGTTTTTCCTGCTGCGCGGTAAAGCTCTCTGCCATATCGCCCGGCTGGAACATGCCCGTCTGCCAAACCGCAATGTGCTTTAATGCATCGCTCACAGAATGGTCACGGCCATAGTTCAGCATTTCCTTAGAGCCCCAGACCGCCAAGGGAGACTTGGACGCAATGTCTGCCGCGTGTCCCATGACAGCTTTCATCATGTCGTCATGGGATTCAAAAACCTCGTTCACAAAGCCACAGGCTTTTGCTTCATCTGCATACATGCGCCTGCCGGTAAAGGCCATTTCACGGACCAGCCCCTGCGGCATCACATACCCCATGCGTGGGAAGGTGCCGACGTCAGCCGTCATGCCGATATTGATCTCTGCGATGCAGAAGAACGCATCTTTGGTGCAATAACGCATGTCAGCTGCGCTGGTGAAATCCATACCACCGCCGACGCAGGCGCCATTGATTGCAACAAGCACCGGCATCCGGGCTTCTTCCATACACGAGAACGTCTTTTGCAGCATGAGCACGGTCTGCATCATACGCTCGCGGCGACGGCCCGCTTCGATGTGACTCTGATCGGGCCCACCTGCAAATACAGACAGATCCATGCCAGCAGAAAAATGCTTGCCCTGCGCCGAGATAACAATCACCCGAGCGCGGGCATTCTCATCGATATCGCGAATGATCGCAGGCAGCTCGTTCCAGAAGGGCTTGTTCATGGCGTTCGCCACCTCAGGCCGCGCCAATTGAACGTGGGCGATGTGATTTTCGATGCTTACGTCGAAGCACTCATGCGCCTGACCGTTCTCGTTTACTGCTGCTTGGCTCATTTGGAGCTCCCGTCTTTCTCAAAATCCGACGGGATCCTACCACAGGAGGTGCTCAGCGCTGCAGTGCTTTTCCGGCAGCATTGTCGTCAGCCTGCAGGCGGCGGAAAGCGGTGAAGAGGCCGAGATCCGGGTTCGGTTTTCCTTCTCTGCCCTGGAGGAGCAACTGATACATGAACCAGTTTGCAGCCCCCATGCCATTGATGAGCCGCACCAGTTTTGACGGACTGTTCTGGCCCAGCAGCCAGCCCTTCCCGAGGATCAGATTGTCCTCATACCGAGGTGCTTCGGCAATCTTCCCTTCCAGCAACTGGGTCGGCAAATCTGTTTCAACGCACATGGGGCGCCCAATGCCGATGGCGTCTGCGGCGCCGGACGCAAGCGCTGCGTTCATGCCTTCAGTCGACCTGAATCCGCCGGTCACCAGAAGTGGTAGTTTGGTCGCGCCTCTTATCTCATTGGCGTAGTCCAGGAAGTAGGCCTCGCGCGCGATGGTACTCGGACGCATGGTCTGCGTGCGTTCGGCATCAATTGTCAGACCGTCGCCGGCCAACATTTTGGGCGATTCATAGGTACCACCTGAAACCTCCAGCAGGTCCAACCCTTCTTGCTCAAGCCATTGGGCAACGGTGATAGAGTCTTCCGTCGAGAAACCGCCTTTCTGGAAGTCGGTCGAGTTGAGCTTGGCGCTAATCGGGAAGTCCGGCCCCACAGCTTCACGGACAGCGCGGACGGACATAAGCAAAAGCTTCGCCCTATTTTCCAGTGATCCGCCCCATTCGTCTGTTCGTTGGTTCACATCCGGCGAGAGAAACTGGGAGAGCAGGTAGCCGTGGGCACCATGCAGCTGCACACCGGTGAACCCGGTTTCTTTTGCAACGGCTGCTGCTTTGGCAAAGCGATCAATCACGTCGAGTATTTCATCGTGCGTTAGCGCGCGCGGCTTTCCAAAATTCTTGCCGGGAAGGGCTACCTGTTGTTCTGACGCACTGACCGGGTGTTTGTTGACACTGACTGGTGTTTGACGTCCGCCATGGGAAAGCTGCATCCAGAGATGGTTGCCCGCGATTGTTCCTGCTTCTGCAAAGGCCGCTAGGCGGGATTTTGCTTCGTTCGATTGTGGGCCATCTATGGCGACATTGCCGGGACGCTCCATATAGCGGCGATCAATCTGCACATTGCCGGTGAGCAGCATACCTGCCCCGCCCTCGGACCATTTTCGGTAGAGAGCCACATGGCCGTCGGTGGCCTGGTTCAGCGGATCCGCTAACCCTTCGGTCATCGCGCCCTTGGCAAGACGGTTTGAAAGGCGGGCGCCACACGGAAGATCAAGGGGCGTTGCAATCGTCGGAGGGGTCGTTTCAGCCATGGGGAGCTCCTATCGGTCTGTGTCCTCGCACACAAATATGCGCTACGTTGCGTATCGTCAATAGATACGCTACGTTTTGTTTGGTTCGTGATATAGGAAGCAGATGTCAGAGAAACTTCGATTCGAGGATAAGCCTCGCGTTCCCCCGCTTGCTACACGGCGAAAGGTGCTGGAAGCAGCCGCGGACCTTCTCGACGGACAGGGCTACTCAAATGCCACGATTGAGGCGATTGCTGCAAAGGCTGGGGTCGCCAAGACCACGATCTATCGTTGGTGGCCATCAAAGGCAGCCGTCCTGCTGGACCTGTTTGATACGATCGGGGACAAAACGATCCTGGACCCGGAGCGCGGTAACGTCGTCTCTGACCTGAAGATCTACCTAAATGCCCTGCTTTCCCTCATGAGCGGTACAATTGCCGGAAAGGCAGCGGCGGGGATGACTGTGGAGGCGCAAAGCGATCCGGCAATGAAGGATGAAATCTGCGCACATTTTTCGGAGTTTCGGCAGGTTGTTCTCAACCAGATTGTCGACCGGGCGATTTTGCAGGGTGAAATCCGCAGCGACATTGACCGCCGCCAGATCGAAGACCTCCTTATCGCCCCCTTCTGGTACCGCCTCCTTATTGCCCATGAGCCCATGAGTATTGAGGAATGCGAGCGACATGTGGATGCGGTGCTGTCGGGTATCGCGCCCTAATCATCTTGCGCTTCATCGCTGTTCGCGCTTTGCTATCCCCAACAAAACAAGCAGGCGGGAGGCCGACATGGCGATCAATTACGACGAACTCATGACTTTGAAGACTGAGGCTCAGGAATTTTCCTACGGTGACCGAGAGACCATGCTCTATGCGCTGGGCGTCGGCTTTGGCCGGGATCAGCTTGATCCCAAAGAGCTGCCCTTTGTCTATGAGAAAGACCTGGTGACCATTCCCACCATGTCTACTGTCATTGCCTGGGGTGCGGGCGCCATGGGTAAGAGTGGCATCAACTACGCCATGGTCGTTCATGGCGAGCAGAAACTCACCATGCACAAACCGCTTCCGGTTGCAGCCAACATTCTGGTCGACACCAAAGTTGTCGGAGCCTGGGACAAGGGTGCTGATAAGGGCGCGGTGATTGCCAGCGAAACCAGCATTCGCGAAAAGGAAAGTGGCGACGCGCTTTGCACCATGCTGTCGACGACCTTTGCGCGCGGCGATGGCGGCTTTGGTGGCCCGACGGAGGGAGCGCCTGTTCCTCACGCCATTCCCGACCGGGCACCCGATCAATCCTTCGATGCGATAACCGCGCCGGACCAGGCGCTGCTCTATCGGCTATCTGGAGACCGGAACCCGCTTCATGCAGATCCGGAGTTCGCAAAGGCTGTTGGTTTTCCAGCGCCGATCATCCACGGGCTCTGCACCTATGGCACATGCTGCCGCGCGATCATCAGCAATGTCTGCGACTATGACCCAAAACAGATTATAGGCTTTGATGTGCGCTTCTCATCGCCCGTCTATCCAGGCGAGACCATCACAGTGGATACTTGGCGGGACGGCAATGTTCTCTCTTTCCAGGCACGTGTGAAAGAACGAGATGTGATGGTCATCAATAATGGTAAGTGCACCCTTGCTGGTTAACCTGGTCTTTCGAGACGGGGGCGCCGCCTTCTCTCAATATGAGGCTATTTCCGCCGCTGGTACATGAGGTCGTTTAGAGCCTCATGCACCGCCGTGCGGTAGCTGGGCTTTAAGTAAGGATCAATAATGGCGAGGCAGGCGAGTGCGCCGTCTGCCAACCGCTCTTCCCGCTTTTTGCGTGGATCGGAGACACGATCCATGAAGGACACCCAACTGAACCACACCAGGAATGAGTTGAGCGCCAGAAGATCATTTGTCTTTTTGTCGACCTGCGTCATGTCGCCCTGGCTTGCAATGTCTGTATACATTTCGCCCATGGTCGCAACCGTATCGTCCTGCAAAGCCTGAATCATCTGTGCGAGGTCCGGGTCGCGCTGACCAAGGCCGATTAGGTCTGCGAAGAAAAAGCGGTAACGCCAGAGAACTTCGATCGCACTCACATAATCTGCAGCCATCCGCTCTGCGGAGATCGGCGCGTCCTTTGGATAGGTCAGCGGCTTGGCAATGCCATCTCGGATTGCCGGGAAGAGCGCACGGATGATCTCTTCCTTGTTGCGAAAGTAATAGTAGAGATTGCCCGGACTAATGCCAGCTTCCGCAGCAATCTGGTTGGTGCTGACATCGCTGGCATTCTCCTGGTTGAAGAGACGCAATGCCGTCTCCAGAATGAGCGTGCGCGTTGTCGCTCCTTTGGAGGGCAACTTGGAGGCACTCTTGCGGTCTGTTTTCAGTTCCATTTTTGCCGATGTTTTTGCCATTCCAGTGCTTAACCTGCCTATCGGCATGTGTCATCCCTTGACCTGAATATTTTTGAGTATATGCTCTATTTTGTTAGAGTTTAAGCTCTAAATTTGGGAAGGAGCCAACATGCTCGATACAATGGCCATTAAGGGCCGTGATGCCTATCTGCCGGCCTGGCAAGGGACCCGTCACTCTGCGAGCACCTGCGCTTATGACAGCGTGGTCATCAGCGGCAATGGCATTGGCGCAGCCGTGCTTGCGGCACGGCTCAACCGGTCCCCAGAATTTGCAGGGCGGGTGGTGATTGCGGCACCTCCTGTCGCTGAAAGCCGTCGCCTCATCAATGGGGTGACGTTGCGTGCGCGGTCTATCGATTATTACGCTGCAGCCTTAGGTGTTGATCGAACTGATGTGCTGGGCGAGATGTATGGTGATGATTGGACCAAGGCGATCACTTACCGTCAACAAGCGACATTGTGCGACGTCGAGGGCGACACATACTCTTTTCGTAAGCCCACCACCTGGATGACCAGCGAAGGGGTGCGAAAAGATCGCTCCACACGGGAACCTCTCGCCTATGGCGTGCGCAACTCCCGGCTTGCTGGCGCGCTTGTCGCTCTTGCAAAGCGCGCTGGGGTCGTCCATGTCGAAGAAGAAGTCAATGACTGGCATGCACTGCAAGCGCTGGCGCCGGGCCAGCGTCCGCTCATCGTCAATGCAAAACCAATGCCTCTTGAAAACACAGAGACTATTTGGCAAGCCCCGGCCCCCAAAGAATTTGTTCTCGCCTCACAAATTACCTTCACAGACAATGCCCGCCCCTCCAAAGGTATTCTGGACACGCATGACGCCTTTTGTGCCTTCATCCATAGGGATCAGGGGCTCGACATGTCAGTGCTCTACCCCTTCCAGGACCCGCTCTCGCCAGAGGCGCGCTACTACGGCATTTTCTATCGAGTTGCGAAAACCGGAAGCTTTGATAAAGCCCATGAATATAATGTCCTGACGGATGAGATTGTCGGTGTTGGCGGCGAGCTTGGCCTTGAACCTCACGACATGGACGAGACAATGGGACAGGCGGCGGTTCCCTGCTCGCGCTGGCGCGGCCTCAAAAACAGGCAGAAGGACACGCTCGATCTTTCTTACATTTACAATGGTGGCGCACCGATCATCACCGGCGACGGCATGGTCCGCTCTGCTGTTGCAGCAACGGCAGCCGCAGAGGCACTGCTTGGCGGGCGCGACCCTGTGCCAGAGATGAACACAGCACTCAACCGCTATCGGTTTTTGAATTGGAGCCAGTGCCGCATGATGACACATTTTCCGGCTATGGCTGCAAGGCTCATCGGCGCGCGGCCCAATTGGGCCCTCGCAGGACCGGGCCTCTCGCGAGACTGGGATATGTGGGCTGGTGCTTATTGAACATGGCCATCGCCCAAGAAAAAGGCGGACACCGAGAAGGTGCCCGCCAGGCTGGCGTCAAATGACGACAGGGTTCTTACGTGAATTTGAAGCAGCAGATCTTGTTGCCGTCCAGGTCACGGAAATAGGCACCATAAAAATTGTCTGTGCGCGCGCCTGGAGCGCCATCGTCTGTCGCGCCCAATTCAATCGCCTTGGCATACATTGCGTCAACTTGCTCAGGAGATTCTGCGGCAAGTGCGAGCATGTTGCCATTGCCTGGGGTCGCTGTTTTTTCATCGTAAGGAATGCACAAAGACAGCATCGCGCCGCCATTTGCATCATTCCAGAAAATGATGCGATCCATGCCAAAAGCACGCTTGCCGCCAAAAGCGCCAAGGAAGTCATCATAAAACTTCGCACCTTTTTCAAGGTCGTTCGATCCAAGTGTTGCGTATCCGATCATCTGAATATCTCCCATTGGGCTCGGGCCTAAGCGCCCCACCCTTCATTCTTAGTCCGACAAGTTAGACAATCACCGGAGGAATACAATGCCAACTCGACATCACAGTTTGCTGATTGGGCATGGCGCCCTTATCTTCATTTTGGGGCTGGTTGCAGGCGTCCCGTTTTTGTGGGCGCTGGAAGCTGTTGCTGCGGGCGGCGGTGCTGTCGAAGCAGAATCCCTCAGGGCCTGGCGCATGGCACATCTTGAAGGGACGCTGAATGGTATGATGATGATTGCCGTCGCGGCCGCTGCCAAACAGCTCACCTTAAGTGAGGGGCGTTCATCCATGATCACCTGGGGACTTGTCGCGACTGGTTGGGGAAATATTTTGGCCTCGTTTGTGTCCGGCATCACCGCTGGGCGGGGTCTGGCTTTCACAGGGTTTGACTGGAACACACTGACCTTCTCGCTCTTTTCTATCGCGATAGTGGGCGTGGTCCTGGCCTTTATCGTTCTCGCGCTAGCCGCTTTCACCCAAAGCGAAAACTAGACGTCTTCGCACATTACAGCTTGGCGGAATTCGTCCGTTGAATGTCATTTCCGCCAAGCGCACCAACACTTAGTCTCCCCCTGTCAGCAACTACAGCGTCTGGTTCTAAACGGAGTCAAAAATCGCGCCGAGCTTGCGCGTTTTTGGCGCAGAAATGACCCCGAAGAGACAAACAGCGCTGCAATGGAGTGCGCCACATGCACATTGTCATATTTCTCTATGATGGGTTCACCACGCTTGATGCGATTGGCCCCTTTGAGTCCCTCAGCCGGTTGCCCGGTGCAGAGGTGACCTTCGTCGCCAAGGAAGCAGGCATGGTCGCCAACGACAATGGCCTCATCGACATCTATGCGCCAAAGAGCATTGATGAAGTAGACAGCGCTGACATTCTGCTTGTCCCGGGTGGGTTTGCCGATGAGGCAGTGCGCAATGATCCACACCAGCTGGGTTGGATCCGCAAGATCGCAAAGACCACTCAAGTGAATGCATCCGTCTGCACAGGCTCACTCATATTTGCAGCGGCAGGTTTGTTGGACGGCAAAAAGGCCACGACACATTGGGCGCGCTATGATGTGCTTGAAGGGTATGGCGCGACAGCTGTTGCCGAACGCTGGGTTGACCATGGCGACATCATCACCGCGGCAGGCGTTTCTGCAGGGATCGATATGGGGCTGCATCTTTCAGCAAAAATTGCGGGCGAGGATTATGCCAAGGCCTTACAGCTCGCCATCGAATATGCGCCAGAGCCTCCTTTCAATTCCGGGAGCCTTGCCACCGCGGCGCCAGAGATTGTTGAACTTGTCGCAGCAACAATGGGCGACGACCAGAACAATCCCCGCGCCCTGCCAAACCACATTAACCGGGTTCCGCGTGGCGCCTGAACCTCAGCTCGACAAGGTGTTTGGCGGGTTTCCGACCTGCCAAACATTTTCCAGCATTCCGCAACAGGCATCCCGGTGACAACAATCTGACATTGTCGCGCAGTTTTTCAGTGAAAACAGACGCTGTGCCCCTTCGCTGTCGAGACCAAACTCCCTCATTAAGCAGGCCGATGCGACCTTGTCGCGGCAAATCGGTTCCATGGATATCCTCTCTCTCGTGCCAGAAGAGCATATTGCGGCCCATGGCCATCGACTGCGTTGACCAGGATCAAGTGACGTCATTAGACGTCCTAGGGTCAGTCCGGTATCTTCTCTTCAAAAGAAACTGATGTCCTGGGAGAGACGATGACCAATAAAAACCCATTCAACCCCGCTCTGTTTGCCGAGGACGCAGTCTCTGCCGAGACAAAAGCGATCAATGATGCGCTGATCGACTTGCTGGAAAAATCTGACGACAATTGGGAGATAGGCGTTGCTGAGGCCCGCGCCCGCCGGGACCGGGGCGAAGGGCCGTTCCCTGCTGTGCCCAAGTCCGATCGTGCGGTCACCCGCACAATTCCAGGTAAGGGCGGCGACATTGAACTTCGGATCATTGCACCCGAAAATCCCAAAGGGATCTATTTGCATTTTCACGGCGGCGGCTGGGTCTTTGGATCAGCTGACGGTCAAGATCCTATGTTGGAGCGCATCGCAGACACGTGTGGTCTCACCTGTGTCAGTGTTGAGTACCGCCTGGCCCCAGAACATCCCTACCCTGCAGGACCCGACGATTGCGAGGCAGCGGCACTGTGGCTTGCAAAAAACGCGAAATCGGAATTTGGATCTGATCTGCTGACTGTCGGCGGCGAAAGCGCGGGTGGTCATCTCGCCGCTGTCACCCTTCTGCGCATGCGCGACAGGCATGGGTTTACCGGATTTGCCGGGGCGAACTTGGTATTTGGAGCCTTCGATCTTCGGTGGACGCCTAGCGCCCGAGCCTTTGGCGATGATCGTTATCTCATCTTGCGGACACACGACCTTCACAAGTTCGATGAGTGCTTCATCCCGCAAGGCATGGACGCGGGCGATCCCGATATCTCCCCTTTGTTTGCCGATCTGAAGGGCATGCCACCTGCGCTCTTTTCCGTTGGGACCGACGATGCGCTGCTCGATGACAGCCTTTTCATGCATGCCAGGTGGGCGGCAGCAGGAAATGACGCGGAACTCGCCATCTACCCCGGCGGCGCCCACGGTTTTGTCGCTTTCCCGGGCGAACTGGCGGCGTCGGCCGTCGCGCGAATGGACGCCTTTCTTAAGCGGGTTTCCGGCTGACGTTGGGTTATCCTCGGGCTCATTCTCAAATATGACTTTTGATGCCGCCCCGCCTAAAGTGCGGCCCGCCCTAACCAATTTTGAGTTTATATGACCGACCGCCGTCAGACCGTTCAAAGCATTGTCAATACGTGGAACTGCGATGAAGTAGGCCATATGAACGTGCAATTCTATGTGGCCGCAGCGTCAGACGCGAACCGCGCCTTCGCGGTTGCCCATGGTGTCACTGACCCTGTCATTTCAACACGGGACCATATCCGCTTTCACAGAGAGCTGCGTGCAGGGGATATTTTTGCGGTGACATCAGCCGTGTCTGGCACCCACGAGACCGGACTGACCCTTTCACACGAGCTTACCAATTCTGCGTCCGGTGTTCTTTCCGCGACGCTGACCTGCAATACCACGCTGCCCCGCCACATTGCCGATGGGCCTTTTGAAGGCCTGAATGACGCGGCGCGGCCACGCGGTGTGCCGGGCACCTCTTCCCTTCCTCACCTTCAACTGGATGATCAGGCATCATTGCGCCTTATTCCGATCTATCAGGGCGTTGTGTATCCCGAACATTGCGACGAAGCGGGTCTCATGCGTCAACAGCACATCATGGCACGCTTTTCTGATGGGGCGGCACATCTCTGGCAGCATGTGGGTTTTGACCGAGACACAATGATCAAAGCGCGCCGCGGCACGGTGGTGCTTGAAATGCGCCTTGATCGGCTCGCAGATGTCCGTGCAGGGACCGTTCTTGTGGGTAAGAGCGCCATGGTCGAGGTAATGGGTCGGGTGCTGCGTTTCGCGCACTTTTTGTTTGATGCCTCAACAGGCGCACTTGTCGCCACCGGTGAGGCCGCAGCTGTGCTGCTCGATCTCGATGCGCGCAAAACGGTACCCTTCAGCGACGAAGAGAGTGCCAAACTTGCGCCTTATCTTATGAAGGTCGATTGACATGAGTGCTTTGAGAGGCGAGATGATCGATACCTATCGCGGCTATGTGAACCCATGGGAATGCGATGAGATGGGCCATATGAACATCCAGTTCTACATGGGCAAGACATCTGACGCGGCGTTCCACCAGCAAGCGTTTTTGGGCCTCGGATACGAACATCAGCAAACCGCGCGGACGACCTATGTCGCGCTCGAACATCACATTCGTTTTCACAAGGAACTTTTTGCAAGTGACCTGGTTGCCGTGCGGTCAGGTGTGCTGTCGCTGAATGATAAAACCATGCGGATTTATCAGGAAGTCCGCAACGCCTTGACCGATGCCCTGTCGGCAACTCTCTGCGTTGATGTCGGTCATTTTGATCTCAATGCGCGCAAGCTTGTGCCCTGGACTGATCCCATGCGTATGCAGGCTGAAAAGATCATGGTTGAGCGGCCAGAGGCAGCACAACCGCGCTCTCAACCAGATGGATCGCTTGATCGCGACGTATCGCTCGCGCGCGCTCAGGCAAAGGGCATGCATGAAACCAACCGCTCTGCGGTCAATCGCTGGGAGTGCGATGCGAACGATCATATGAATTCGCGTTTCTATCTCGCACGTTTCTCAGAATGCCAGGGCCACATGTGGGCGGCGGCAGGTCTCGACCGTCACGCCCAGAAGGCCAAGGGCCTGGCCACTGCAACTGTTGAAATGCGGCTGGCCTATCTCCGCGAACTGAAAGCCGGGCAGACGCTTTTCGTCCGCACGGGCCTGGAAGCGCAGGATGCCAGGACCTTGCGCTATCGCCACTGGATGTTTGATGCGGAGACCGGGGAACCTGCTGCCGCCGCAGAGGGCACGGCGCTCCTCATCTCCCGGGAGACCCGCCGCGCGGTTGACCTCCCTGACGAAATTCGCGACCGCCTCGGCTGAGAGCATCGCTTCCCATCCCCACATCAAGGAGACATTCATGAGCCTTACGGAGCTTTATCGCAGCTCGGTCCAAACCTGGGAAACAGACGGAATGGGCCATATGAATGTGCAATTCTATTCGGAGAAGGCGACGAGCGCCCTTTCAGCCCTTGCCATTCATCTGGGACATGGGCGTGATGAAATTGCGCGCACCAATGCCCGCCTTGTCGCAGAAGATCATCACATTCGGTTTCTGCGCGAGCAAAGACCCGGCGCACCCATTTTCATTCGAGGCGGTGTTGTTGATGCGGATGCCCATCGGCTCACCTGCTATTTTGAAATGGTGAATACCGTTTCGGGCGAGGTGGCCGCGACTTTCCTCGCCCATGCCTCTTTACGGTCTGATGAGGACAGGCATCAGGTTCCCATTTCTGATGCCATGATCGCGCGTGCTCAGAACTTCCAAACAGACGTCCCAAAGCATGGCAGGCCGCGGGGCCTGGAGCTTACGCCCCCGCGTGCCGCCCCGTTGCTTGCCGACGCTGACGAGATGGGCCTTATCACGACGTTCCAGGGTGACGTCCTGCGTGACTGGTGTGTCGCCGGAGATTTTCTGGCAACACGGCGGTTCATGGGCATTGTCTCAGATTCCATTCCAAACCTCCTCGCTCTCACCCGAGGCGATGACCGCTCAAAAGACAGCACGACGGGTGGTGCAGCGCTGGAATATCGCTTTGTCTATCGCGATGCGCCGAAGGTTGGCGATGTGTTGACCCTCAGGAGCGGCCTCAAAGAGGTGACCGACAAGACCTACACATGGGCGCACTGGCTGTTCGATGTTGAAACCGGCGCATGTGTCGCCACTGCCGAAGCGGTAGCAATTGCACTCGACCTGGTTGCGCGCAAAGCCATACCCATTCCGCCTGACATGAAGGCGGGCCTCGAGACATTTATTGTGCCAGGATTGAGCGTCTAAGAAAGAAGGTCTGCCATGAACGCGTCTGAATTTTTGGAAGTCGCTGCGCAGTTTCGACGCGAGGTGATCAAACCCAATGCAGCCAGCTGGGAAGCTGCGAAATGCCAGCCTGTTGGCGCGCTGCGTCAGGCGGCCGATGCTGGCCTGTTCAAACTGGAAACACCCCCGGAAGCCGGCGGCTTCGGCCTCTCGTTTCTCACAAAACTCGCAGTGTGCGAGGAAATGTCTCGCGGTGACATGGCCTTCACTTTCGCGCTCATCAACACACAGAATGTCGCCTCAAAGCTTGCGACTGGCGGAAATGCCCGACACATTGCCGACTATGTGCCGCGCATTCTTGCTGGCGATCTGTTTGCCGCCACCGCTCTTTCTGAACCCGGCGCAGGCAGTGACTTTGCAGGCATCACAACCCAGGCTGTGAAAGTAGACGGCGGCTGGGAACTGACCGGCGAAAAGGGCTGGATTACCAATGGTGAGATTGCCGAACTTTTTGTGACCTATGCAAAATGCGACCGGGGTGATCCTGACGCTGGTTGGCGGGATGTTGGGTCGTTCCTGGTTGACGCAACCAAGCCCGGTTTTTCTCGCGTGGAGCCCTACGCTCTTGCTGGAGGCCATGCCATTGGGGCTGGCGGGTTTAAACTTGATCGTTTCTTTGTCGCAGATGCAGACGTGTTGGGCGGCCCGGGAGATGGCTTTAAGTCAGCCATGTCCGGCGTGAATGGCGCGCGCGTTTATGTGGCTGCCATGTGTGCGGGGATTGTGGCCGACGCGTTGGAGAAAGCGGTTAGGTACGGAGCCTCGCGCAGCACTTTCGGCAAACCCCTTCTTGAGCACCAGGGTCTGAAATGGTCATTGGCCAATGTGGCGACAGAATTGGAAGCGATGCGCGCTTTGACCCATGCGGCAGGCGTGTTGATTGATGCAGGGGAAGATGCGGTTACACCTGCAGCGCAAGCAAAAAAATTTGCGACGGAACGCGCTGTCCCTCTCATCGAGACATGCCTTCAGGCGATGGGAGCAAATGGTCTACGCGACGAATACGGCCTTGGGCGCCATCTCATCTCAGCCAAAATTCTAGGCTACACAGACGGCTCCATCGAAATGATGAACGAGCGCATCGGCGCTGCCCTCACGAAAGAATATTCGTCACGCGGTGCTTGACGGTCAGGGCCGGACAATCTGTGGCAGACGCAGGGAGCGAATGATGATGCCACGCTCGCCCGCGATACGCTGGATCGTTTTCGTACCCCGCACAAGACGGTACAATTCTTCCATGTTCAGTGACTTGCGGGCGGCTTTTGCTGCCGCTCGCGTGTCATTGTACAGCTTGCGGAGACTGCGCTCGTCGAGCTTTTTGATCTCAGCTTCTTTTTCCGCGCGTTGCGGATCTGGTTCGTCGAATTTCAAAATCATGGTGTCATGCTCCTGATGCTCACGTTCCGTTTTACGTACCGTTCTCTGACTTCTCATCATCGCGTAACGGGTTTTGCTGAAGCTCTTCGTCCATCTTCTGCATCTCGTCGCCAAAGACACGTGCAGCTCTTGCAAAACGCTTCGTCATAGTTTCAAAGAAGCCAAAGGCTTGGTCAAGTTCTTCATCTGTTGGCACGCCTGCCCGTTCGGCAGGTGTCTTCGCCTCCAACCGCTCCAGGCGATCAGCCAAGCCTGCAATTTCAGCCTCATAGGCGGCGCGCTCGTCTGCTGCCAGTTCACAGCTAAAACCGCCTGCCTTTTCGCGGCAATGGGACACTTCGCCTGATTGCGTATCAAGGCGCAAAAAACCGTCGGCGGTTTCGGTCATTGAATAGCGTGCATCTTCTGCAAGTGCAGTTCCACTTACAAAAAGACACATGCTTAACGCCACTGCCAGCCCAGTCCGGCTCATTTGAAACCCTCACAATGAATAACGTACCCGAGGGGAGGATGGCGGCGGATTAAGGCAGCAATACGGCCAAAAAACCTTAACGTTTTGGGTCTTTTTGTGCGTTTAGCCTCGCTGAAAGCGTCAGAATTTCGCGCCGCGTAATATCAGGATATTCCATTGGAAGGAAATGCGTCGCCGTCCCCACTCGCAGGATTGTGGCTTTCTTGTCCTGACGTCCAATGATCTGTGGCGCATCCCCTCTGCATGTGGTTCCAATGCCCGCATAGACCAGGGTGATCGGGCATGTGACTTTGTGGAGTGCATGAAACGTATCATGCTCATGACCGCGAAAGTTCGCGGCCTCCCACGCAGGCGCACAGGTGAGTTCTACATCGCCATTGGGCAGGTCTCGGGTGCCACCGGCAACATAGTCTGCGATCATCTCAACCGGCCATGTAGTGAAAGCCCCGCGGCCTGTATATTTCTCCACCATGGTCTTCCGGTCTGGAAAGACAGACCGACGACGCTCTGCACCGGTCGCCAGATCATGAGGGCCTAGACCAATGCCCAGCCTGCGCATCCATTGCAGCATGCGGCCCTGATTGCGCCGGATCATCACAGGATCAAGAAGAACCAGCCCCCGCACGAGATCAGGACGCCGGGCGGCGGCCAATATGCTGGTGGTGCCCCCCATAGAGTGACCTGCCAGAAGAACAGGGGCCCCAGCGTCGTCGGCAAATCGCTCAAGCAGGGCCACCAGATCATCGCTATAGCGGTACCAACTGGTTTGCGTCTGTGGGTCGGCTGTGAGGCTCGTCTGCCCGTGGCCGCGGGCATCCCAGGCTCTGATGTGAAAACGATCCGCCAGTGGCGCCAGAAGTTTCTGATAGGTCGATCCGTTAAAGCCATTAGCATGGGCAAAATGAAGAGGCGGAAGGCCTTCTCCACTTTTCCATTCCAGAAAGGACTGCATGCCCTCTGCACGTTCAAAACCCAAACGAACGGGATCAACAGATGGGGAAGTCGCCATATTCACGTGTTTGTACTTTCAAGCTTCCAGAAGGGATTTTCTCTTCAGCCAGTCGGTGAGGACACCCACTGCCTCAGCCATCTTGTCTGGCTGACCGATATAATAGTGGGTTGCGCCCTCGATCACATGAAACTCTTTGTCACTGTGCTGTACACCTTCTAACAGGCGTTTGGCGTGGCTTGGTGTGCAGCCATCATCTGCACTGTTCTCAATGACGAGAATGGGAACGCTGACGTCACCGGCACATTCTGGCCCCTTGGCGCGGGAATGTTCGATGGACCATTGCGACAGCCAGGCGCGGAGCGAACAGAAACGGGCAAGCCCTGCGGGCATCATGTTCACGGTTTTGGGGTCGCCCATAAAACACCAATTGGGGCCCTTGCGGTCATTTGGATCGACATTCAGGTCAAGCCAGCGAGGATCGGCCATCGTGCCGTGAACGACAAAGCCAAATTCTTCGTTCGGCAGCCCCGCCTTCTTCAACTCATCCAATTTGTTCCAGACAAAATCATCAATGCGTTTTGAGCGCGCGACCTGCGCCGCACGGTATCGCGCCACATAGGCGTCTGAGTAAGTGGGCTGGTTCGGGTTATCCGGGTCGTAGAGATTGAGTTCAACGTCGCGGCTGGAGAGATCATTTTCATCCACGATAGACGCGTCCAGCCATTCCGTCAGAATAATCGCCCGGCTTACATGTGCTGCCAGCTGCAACACCGCATCGGCGGGAATAAGATTTGCGCCGACAACGTCTACGGCGTCGCCCGCCGGTGTTGCTGTGATGGTCGGCTTTTCTGCCTGAGATTGATAAAACATAGAGAGCGAGCCCCCGCCAGACCACCCGGCGAGGATGACTTTCTTAAAGCCAAGTTTCTCTTTGGCATATTTGATGTATTGGCCAAGATCGAGAATGACCTTTTCCATGATCAATGCCGTATCATTGTGGGGGTACCGACTGCCACAACACAGACAATGAACGCCTGATGCGGCCAGCGCATTTGGCATGGGCAACAAGTTCATCGTACCCGTTGGATGCATGAAGATGAGGATCGTATCCGACGGCGCGTCTTTCGGTTTCAGGTACTGGCCTTCCACCACAATCGTGTCGAGGGCGCCTGCATAGGTTTCCTTGAAAGCCGACTTTTCCTGCCAGTGAAGAAAGACTGGCAGCCTTTCGACTTCATGTTGTTTTGCGGCTGTCATTTATTCCCCCACCAAGTTTCCATCTGTGTCGCGAATTTCGGGACCATGAACCCGGACGCGGCCGTCTCCAAATTTCCCGTCACGTTCTTTGAAAGCTTCCTTCAGGCCCTTTTCCGCTGCGTTCTGGCGGAAAGTATCCGCCGCCTTCGCGCGATGCCCCCGGGCATCGTTTTCACAGGCCAGCCGCTGAAGGGTCCTTGCCCCCATCAACTCGAGGCCCAAATTGACGACGCGCTTTTGCGTGGTCAGCAGATCCGGGTCAATCATGGCCAACCGGTCCGCCAGACCTTCAACCTCGGCTTCGAGCTGATCTGCCGGTACCGCCTTCATCACGAGCCCAATGTCCTGGGCTTCTTTGCCGGTGATGCTGTCACCTGTCAGGAGTAGCCGTTTCGCCCATTGCGGCCCACAATGATAAAGCCACATCTGATTGGGGAGTGAGCCCAGATCCCGCGCCGGCGGAAAGGCAATCACGGCGTCATCGGCCGCGATCACCATGTCACTCAGAAACGCGATGTCGGTGCCACCTGCCAGACAGCGTCCATGGAGCTGGGCAATCACTGGCTTGTGCATGTCAAATATCGCCATGCGGAAGCGCTGTTGGCGCTCCAGCTGCCAGATATCATCATCAATGCTGGACCCACCGCGCTGATTGCGATCTGGATCACGGGGTGCCGCGCCTGCCAGGTCGTAGCCCGCGCAGAAATCTTGCCCCGCACCGCGCAAGATGACGGAATGCACATCGCGGTCATTGTCCGCGTCCCATAGGGCCTCACACAGCAAGCGTTGCACCTCAAACGATAGCGCATTGCGCTTTTCTGGACGGTTGAGTGTGAGCCGCATGCGGCCCTTCTCAATCTCTACATCGACGTCTGCCATAGGGCACCTCTCTTATGCGAAGACGTTAGCGGAAGGTTGCGGGGCGTTTTTCGAGGAAGGCATTCACCGCTTCTTCGTGCTCTGGCGTCTCCCAACATTCATGCAGAAATTTTGTTTCCAGCTTCTGTGCGGCGTCCAGGTCGGTCGTGGTCGCATTTTCGGTCAGCAGCTTTTTGGTCATCCGAAGCTGCGTGTCTGGATTGGTCGCGATTTGCTCCCCGATCTCAAACGCTTTGTCCAAAAGTTCGTTGGGTGACACGCAATGCTCTGCCAGGCCCCAGTCTGCAGCTTCCTGGCCCGAATAGAGACGCGCGGAGAGCATCATCTCACTCGCCTTGCCCCACCCCATGCGCGAGATCAGGAAATGACTTGAGGCAAGTTCCGGCACGATGCCCATTTTCACAAAAACCATGCCGAACTTTGCTGCCTCAGATGTGACGATCACATCGAAAGGCAGGATCATGGTGACGCCAATGCCAACTGCCGGACCGTTCACCGCAGCGATGAGGGGTTTGGCATCGCGCACAAGTTTGATCCAATCAACCGTGGCAGGGACACCACCAGAACCGCCAGCTGTATCGTTTCCCGGGTCGTTTCCGTCGATGCGGGTTTTGAAGGTGCTTTCAATATCTGCGCCTGCACAAAAACCACGCCCCGCGCCGGTCATCACTATTGAACCGACGCTCTTGTCATTATTAGCGGTTTCAATTGCATGGGCGAGCTCTTCCATCATTTGCGGTGTCCAGGCGTTCAACCGGTCTGGACGGTTCAATGTAATGAGCGCAATGGTGCCCTTCGTCTCATAGATGATCTGATCGTAGGTCATCTTCTCCTCCCCAGGATTATGTTTTGTTGGGAGAAGTGTAACGGGCACCACTGGCGATGGCGAGTAATGTCAGCTTAGTTCCTTGAGTGCGTCTTCCAGCATGTCGAGCCTGTCCTGGCCCCAGAAGAATTCACGCCCAAGACAATAGGAGGGCGCGCCAAAGAGGCCTCTCTCAATCGCATCCCGGGTATTTTGTTTGATCACCTCTGAGATATCTGAGCTGGACGCTGCGTCAACAAGGAGAGCGCCTGGGAGAGCGCAACCATCTGCAATTCTCCCAACTGCTTCACCCTCAGAGATGTCGCGTTCTTCCTCCCAGACCGCGCGCATCAAAGCGTCTGCGAGACGCCCTGCATCCTCTTCCCCATGGTTCTCAATTGCCGCAATGACCATGCCATCGGCGAGGCGTGGATTAACCGGCCAGTGGGCGGGGTCCATATTCATTGGCAGGTCGCGTTTCTTGCTCCAGCGCGCCATCTCTATCTTCCGCCACGCCTGACGCTGCGGTGGGCGCTGACCCGCAGGCAACCCCCCGGTCGCGTCAAACAGCGTGAGCAGGTTGGTCGGCTTATGGCGGACAAGCGCACCATGACGCTGCGCGATCTCGCGAAAGGTGCGGGTGCCCACATAACTCCACGTCGAGAGGGTTGAGAAAAAATAGTCAATGGTCGTCACTGTCTTCTTCCGTCACATCGCCCACTCGAGCGGTTTGGGTAGCGTGCTCGCGCAATAGTCGATCCGCAAAGTCCTGCGGTTGTTGTTCGTGCTGGCTTTCTGAGATCTGTGGAGCGTTAGAGCCTTCACGAACAGGATATCGCCACGAGTGGCACGGCACATCTCGACGGGGGTGCGGGCAACCGCCTCACCAACATGCTCCGCCATTACTTTACCCAGCTTATGAGTTCCCTGAGCGAGTTCCAGGC
>JAJFGY010000089.1 GCA_021775935.1 Alphaproteobacteria bacterium | reverse complement strand
ACGATAAAAGGAATTGGGACCCATGCGTTCCGGTGTAATTGTTCAAAAACTGGGAATGACTCGCCTCTTTACGGATGAGGGTCAGCACGTGCCTGTAACGGTACTGCGCCTGGACAATTGTCAGGTCGTCGCTCAGCGGACGGAAGACAAAAATGGCTACTCAGCTGTCCAATTGGGCGCTGGCAAGGCCAAAGTGAAAAACACAACGCGTGCAGCGCGGGGCCACTTTGCGGTGGCCCATGTCGAGCCTAAGCGGAAACTCGCAGAGTTTCGTGTGAGCGAAGACAATATGCTGGACGTAGGCGCAGAAATTACCGCTGACCACTTTATTTCCGGTCAGAAAGTGGATGCCTCTGGTGTTTCCATCGGTAAAGGTTTTGCTGGTGCGATGAAGCGGCACAATTTCGGCGGTCTTCGGGCGTCGCATGGTGTCTCCATCTCTCACCGTAGCCATGGGTCAACGGGCCAGTGTCAGGACCCGGGTAAAGTCTTCAAGGGTAAGAAGATGGCCGGCCAGATGGGGAACGTGCGGGTGACAACGCAGAACCTTGAGATTGTGAAGACCGATGTTGATCGCGGTCTGATCATGGTCAAGGGTGCGGTTCCTGGCTCAAAGGGCGGTTGGGTTTTCCTGCGCGATGCAGTGAAGAAACCTCTTCCTGAGGGTGTGCCGATGCCTGCTGCTATCAGAGCGGCTGCAGAAGCTCCAGCAGCAGCTGAAGAAGCTTCTGCGGAAGCGCCAGCAGCTGATGAACAGAAGGATGACGCATCATGAAGGCGGATGTGACCACACTTGAAGCCAAAAAGGCTGGATCGGTCGACTTGCCGGACGAAGTGTTCGCTCTGGAACCTCGTGCCGACCTGCTGCACCGGATGGTGAACTACCAGTTGGCGAAGCGCCAAGCAGGTACGCATAAGACAAAGGGTCGTTCCGAGATCACGGGGACGACGAAAAAGATGTATCGCCAAAAGGGCACCGGTGGTGCGCGACATGGTGATAAGAAAGTTCCTCAGTTCCGTGGCGGCGGGAAGGCTTTTGGGCCGGTTGTTCGCAGCCATGCGATTGATATGCCTAAGAAGGTTCGGGCTTTGGCTCTGAAACATGCTCTTTCGAGCAAGGTGAAGGCCGAGAAGCTGATCGTACTGGAAGATGCAAAGTCCAAGGATGGCAAGACAGCTGCTCTTCGCGGCGCGCTTACAAAGCTTGGTCTGACGTCAGCGTTGATCATTGACGGGACAGAAGTGGACGACAAGTTTGCTTTAGCGTCTCGGAACATTCCAGCGATCGACGTGCTGCCAGTGCAAGGCATCAATGTGTATGACATTTTGCGGCGCGATACGCTGGTTCTGACCAAAGCGGCGCTGGAAGGCCTGGAGGCTCGGTTCAAATGAGTGAAGCTCGTCATTATGACGCCATCCTCTCTCCGGTGATTACCGAGAAGTCGACGCTGGCATCAGAACACAACCAGGTTGTTTTCCGTGTGCCGCTGGATGCGACGAAGCCGCAGGTGAAAGCCGCTGTTGAGAAGCTGTTCAGCGTGAAGGTGAAAGCTGTCAATACGATCCGACAGCAAGGCAAGCTGAAGAAGTTCCGCGGCATTAGCGGTAAACAAGGCGACTACAAGAAAGCAATTGTGACACTTGAAGACGGTCACTCCATCGATGTGAGCACCGGTCTTTAAGGACGGCAGCAAAAGCGAAAGCTGAGACGTTATGGCACTAAAACAGTACAAACCATCCAGCCCGGGACAGCGTGGCCTCGTTCTCGTCGACAAGTCGGCGCTTTGGAGCGGCAAGCCTGTTAAGAAGCTGACCGAAGGTCTGACCAAATCAGGTGGTCGGAACAATCACGGTCGCATCACGGCGCGGCGTCGGGGTGGCGGTCACAAGCGGACCTATCGGATTATCGATTTCAAGCGGACGAAGCGGGACATTCCAGCGGTCGTTGAGCGGTTGGAATATGATCCGAACCGGACGGCGTTTATTGCTCTCATCAAGTACGAAGATGGCGAGCAGGCATACATTATCGCACCACAGCGTTTGGCTGAGGGTGACACGGTGATCTCTGCAGATCGAGCAGACGTGAAACCGGGCAATGCGATGCCAATGAAGAATATCCCTGTCGGCACGATTATCCACAATGTGGAATTGAAGCCGGGCAAGGGCGCTCAGATCGCACGCTCAGCAGGTACTTATGTGCAGCTGGTCGGTCGTGACGGTGGGTTCGCGATTGTGCGTCTCTCCTCTGGTGAGCAACGTCTTATCCGCGGTGAATGCATGGCGAGTATCGGTGCTGTGTCGAACCCGGATCAGTCAAACATCACGCTGGCCAAAGCGGGTCGTAACCGCTGGCTTGGCAAACGTCCCTCCGTTCGTGGCGTGGCAATGAACCCGGTCGATCACCCACATGGTGGTGGTGAAGGTCGGACCTCCGGTGGTCGTCATCCTGTGACGCCTTGGGGTAAGCCAACCAAGGGCAAGCGGACCCGTAACAACAAGTCGACGGATAAGTACATTGTACGCAGCCGTCACCAGCGTCGGAAATAGGGTAAGAGCTTATGACACGTTCTGTCTGGAAAGGTCCGTTTGTCGACGGATATATCCTGAAGAAAGCCGAAGCGTCTCGTGAATCGGGCCGTAAGGAAGTGATCAAGATCTGGAGCCGTCGCTCCACGATTTTGCCGCAGTTCGTTGGCCTGACGTTCGGGGTACACAACGGTCAAAAACATGTTCCCGTTAATATCTCGGAAGACATGGTTGGTCACAAATTTGGCGAGTTTTCTCCGTCGCGGACCTATTTCGGTCATGCATCGGACAAAAAAGCAAAAAGGAAGTAAGCCATGGGGAAGTCGTCACAATCACGGCGCCTGGCTGATAACGAGGCAATGGCAAAGGGCCGTATGATCCGCACCAGCGGTCAGAAGCTCAACCTTGTTGCCCAGACCATTCGGGGACAGAAAGTGGAACGCGCGATCGCGGACCTTTCATTCTCACCGAAGCGGATCGCCAAGGACGTCAAGAAGGTGCTCGAAAGCGCCGTCGCAAACGCTGAGAACAATCACGATCTGGATGTGGATGACCTCATCGTATCGGAAGCCTATGTCGGCAAGAACCTGATGATGAAACGCTGGCGTCCGCGGGCACGTGGTCGTGTTGGCAAAATCATGAAGCCTTTCAGCGAGATCACAATTGTGGTGCGCCAAGTTGAGGAAAAAGCCTGATGGGTCAAAAAGTTAATCCAATCGGCCTGCGCCTGGG
>JAJFGY010000088.1 GCA_021775935.1 Alphaproteobacteria bacterium | reverse complement strand
TGGTTTTGTCGGTGGCACGACATTAACAGAAGGACCTGGTGGTTTTCCTGCTGGAGAGATCGCCACACTTGAACTGGACAACGCTGCAACTAGTCAGCTGAGCGCAGACGGCTCATGGTACAAGTTCATTCCCGCCCAGTCCGGTCACCACACAATTTCAGTCCGTGCCGCAGATGAAAGCCTTGATACCGTTGCCCACCTGCTTCCTGTTCTTCCTGACGGTGCAACACCAGCGGTTGGAACAGATGTTACAGCCATGTCGGCAGCCTTCACATCTGACGATGATGATGGCTTCAACCCACGATTTGAGAGGTATCTGCAGAAAGGTGCTGCCTACTATCTCTTCGTACGTGGCTTTGATGAAACAGCTGAAGGCTCATTTGCCGTTACGGCAAGTTTCCTCGGCGAGGATGCGAGTGAGGCACCCCAATCCGCTCTCGAGGTTGAAGAGCACATTGAGGAAACGCATGAAGAGCCGGTTCCCGACGTCGCGCCAACAACACCGCGCAGCGGCAACAACCAAGGTAAAAACTGAGCCAGGAAGCAAACGCTAGCACCGAACCCTGGAGCTGAACTCTAGCGCCAGGAGTTTCGGCCGGGCCTCATGTTTGGGCGACGGTCTTCAAACTCGTTGCCACTGGCACTTCCTGACAAACCGAAGAGACGTCCAAAGAAGCCCGGTTCATCTTCAGCTTCATTGGTCGTCTCGTCTTCATATGACCAAGCAGTGATTGATCCGGTCGCCGCGCCAGCAGGGACATATGTCCCCGGCAGGGCTGAAACCTGAACACCGCGCTGGGTGCTTTCCATGAAATCTCGCCAGATGCCTGCGGGAACACCGCCGCCAGTGACTTCCCTCATGGGTGTTCCATCGTCATTCCCGACCCAGACACCAACGACAAGATCAGCCGTGTAGCCGACAAACCACGCATCCCTGAAATCCTGACTGGTGCCCGTCTTGCCACCACTGGGGCGCCCACGCAATGCAGCCCGCCGACCGGTTCCAGTGCGGACGGTCTCGCCCAACATGTGGTTCATCATACCGAGAGTTTGTTGGGACATGATCGGGCCAAGCCCTGCGCCACGACGCTGATATAGCCGGTTGCCGGAAATTGTTTCAATGCTCTCAATCCCATGGGGGATAACGCTCGCCCCACCGTTTGCAAATGCGGCATAGGCCGACGTCAACTCCAAAAGCGTTACTTCAAACGTCCCCAACGCAAGCGAAGCGTGAGGTGCCATATCGCTTCGGATACCAAGACGTCTGGCGGTGCGGATCACATTTTCACGACCCACCTCTTCGGAGATCTGGACAGCGACGGTGTTGATCGATTTCGCCAGGGCATTGGTAAGGGTCATCACACCGGTGTGGGTTTCTGAGTAATTGCGGGGTGACCATCCGTCCACAAGGATGGGCGCGTCGACACGAAGCGTATCTGGCGTAAGGCCACGTTCGAGTGCCGTCATAAAAACAACAGGCTTAAAGGCAGAGCCTGGCTGGCGTTCTGCATAAACAGCCCGATTGAACTGGCTCTCGCCGTAAGACCTTCCACCCACCATGGCCCGGATCGCCCCATCCGGCGTCATTGCCACCAAAGCGGCCTGAGTGACACCTAGTGCCGTTTCGTTGCGCGCCAAGGCTGCATCAATGGCGCGCTCTGCCGCCCTCTGCAAATCCGTGTCCAGTGTTGCGCGGACGACAAGACTTGAGTTTGGCCGGCCGGCATATCCCGACACGCGGTCGACGACCCAGTCGGCAAAATAATTCGCAGATTGAGACCTGGCAGCGCCACGCAAGACGGCAGGATTGTCATACGCCCACTGACCGTCTTTGTGTTCGATACGTCCATCACGGACCATAACCGCCAAAACAGTTGCCGCTCGGTCCTGGGATCTCGCCAGATCATTTGTCGGCGCATAGCGCGAAGGCGCTTTGAGAAGCCCTGCAAGCATCGCTGCCTCAGGAAGGGTGACGTCCCTGGCAGACCGTCCAAAATATCTCTGGGACGCGGCTTCAATCCCGTAAGCCCCGCCTCCAAGATAGACCCTGTTCAGATAGAGCGTCAGAATTTCGTCTTTGGTAAACTTCGCTTCCAGCCACAGGGCCAGCAGTGCTTCCTGCAACTTTCGATCAAGGGTTCGTTCGGGCGTTAGAAAGATGTTCTTGGCAAGCTGCTGGGTAATCGTTGAGCCACCCTGGACAACCGCTCCAGCCTTTAGATTGGCGACCATAGCCCGGGCAAGACCGATCGGATCGATGCCCAAATGGGAATAGAAGCGCTTGTCCTCGGTCGCCACTACCGCATCGATAAGATAGGGGGGCAGATCTGCAAGGCGCACCGCCGTCCCGTGACGGCCACCCCGGGTCACTACCGGCGTCCCGTCTGTTGCGGCAATGGTCACGCTGGGGGACGCATCAATGTCCCAAAGATTGTCCGTACTTGGGAGCGTCAGGGCGTAATAGAGAACAGTACCACCGACGGCTACCAAGCCCCAAAGCCCCGCGACCGTTGACCAGTAGGCGACTTTTGCACCGAAGCCGCGCTCTTCATACTCACGTGGTTGCGGCTTGGATTTTGGGGCGGCTTTCCGGCGGCGCTTTTTCTTCGGCCGCTCAAGCTCCAACCGCAGGGTTCCGAGAAAGGGAACGCGACGCGAAACCAACTCACGATTGTCCGCAGAGCTTGCCTGCCCCTTGCGTCCGCTTTTTCGCCGTTCACTCATCGGTCTTGATCTCAATCCATAGATAGAACCCCTGATACCATCTTAGTGGCATCCAGGCCCGGAAGCTTCACCCGTTAACAATCTATGAAGGGATGGTTAACGAGGGGTGAAGACAGACACCACATCTGGTGGGTCACCAGCGGTTGGTTTTGACGAGCAAGTGCGGCCACAAAATGGCCCTGCTTTTTTGCTCGGGTTTGTGCGGGTTTTTGGACACCTTGACGGAAACCAATCGCACGACTAGGTTCGAACCATGATGACGAACTGGACAACACTCCTACGACTTACCACCCCGGCCGCTTAAGCGCGCCGGTGGATGACCGCTTGCGGTCCTTGTCCTACTCACTGTTCCCATCTCTCGTCACAGAAAACCTGACACCATGAATACGATTTCGACGACAAAGTGCCGTCTTGTCGCGCGAGCGCGCCATATGGACCGACTTAGAGGCTCCGCTTCTTAACTCTCAGACTTTCTACCTATTTGAACCGGAGACTTTTTATGACCAATCCAAACAACAAACCTTCGCCAATGCCGTTTCAACGATACCGGCCCTATCAGACGATCAAACTTACTGACCGCACCTGGCCCGACGTCACCATTGATCACGCGCCGATCTGGTGCTCGGTCGATTTGCGTGACGGCAATCAAGCCCTCATTGATCCGATGAGTGTTGAAGAAAAGAAGCGAATGTTCAAAACGCTGTGTGACATCGGCTTTAAGGAAATTGAGGTTGGGTTCCCTGCCGCGTCTCAGACGGATTTCGATTTTGTGCGCGCGTTGATCGAAGACGGCCTTGTGCCAGATGATGTCACGCTCCAGGTCTTGACCCAGGCGCGGGCTGAACTGATCG
>JAJFGY010000087.1 GCA_021775935.1 Alphaproteobacteria bacterium | reverse complement strand
GCTTTCCGCTTAGGAGCTGCCTTCTTCGCGGCTTTCCGCTTAGGAGCTGCTTTCTTCTTAGCAACTTTTTTCTTCGCGGCTTTGCGTTTCGGCGCAGCCTTTTTCTTCGCTTTAGGTCTCGTAGCCATATTCGTCCTCGTTCCTAATGTGCCGTTTTCTACAACGACGAAACATGAGTCATAAAACGCACACTTGACGCGTCCCCCTCAATTGCAGGACGCAAAACACAATTACTATGAGCACTTGAACTCATGCAGGCAACAGTTTGCTTAACGCAAGCAGAGTCTGTCGCACACAACATGTCCGAGAAAGTATTGATAAAAGGTTGACTGCACGAAGAGCAATCGCTCCTCCGTGCGCGAACTATAGGTCTAGTTTTTTTGCCAATAGTTCGTTCACGGACTTTGGATTTGCCTTACCGCCAGTGGATTTCATGACTTGTCCGACAAACCAGCCAACCATCTTCGGCTTCTCTTTTGCTTGCTGAACTTTATCTGGGTTGGCGGCAATAATTTCGTCGATTGCGCTTTCAATCGCACCCAAATCAGTTACTTGGCGCAATCCCTTTTCTTCGACAATTTTGGCGGGATCATCGCCTGTTTCGAACATTATCTCGAAAACTTCCTTAGCGATTCGCCCAGAGACGGTGTCGTCAGAGATCAGATTAATCAGATCACCAAGCTGTTTTGCACTCACCGGAGAGCTTTCAATTTGCAAACCAGCTTTGTTCAAAGCACCAAAAAAGTCACCCGTAACCCAGTTAGCGGCGAGCTTTGCATCCCGACCTTCTGCAACAGCCTCAAAGAAGTCACACGATGCTTTTTCAGAAACCAAAACACCCGCGTCATAGGGTGACAGCCCGTAATCACTTACGAAACGCGCTTTCTTTTCGTCCGGAAGCTCCGGTAATTCCTTGGCAAGGGTATCAACCAGCTCCTGCTTGATCACCAATGGCAAAAGATCGGGATCCGGGAAGTAACGATAGTCATGCGCTTCTTCTTTCGAGCGCATTGAACGCGTTTCGCCCGCGCGCGGATCGAAAAGGCGTGTTTCCTGGTCAATTTTGCCGCCATCTTCAAGCACGTCGATCTGCCTACGGGCCTCATATTCTATCGCCTGGCCGATGAAACGGATGGAATTGACGTTCTTAATCTCGCACCGCGTGCCTAATTCTTCGCCGGGTCTGCGCACCGATACATTTACGTCTGCACGCAGTGATCCCTCTTCCATATTGCCATCACACGTTCCGAGATAGCGCAGGATCGAGCGGATCTTTTTCACATAAGCCTGCGCTTCTTCCGCGCATCGCATATCCGGGTTCGACACAATCTCCATCAGCGCCACACCGGATCGGTTGAGGTCAACAAAGCTCATGGACGGATGCTGGTCGTGCACACTTTTGCCCGCATCCTGCTCCAGATGAAGCCGCTCGATGCCAATACGTTTGGTGGAACCGTCCTTCAGATCGATTTCGATCTCGCCCTCCCCCACGATCGGGTCTTTGAACTGAGAAATCTGATAGCCCTGAGGCAAATCGGGATAAAAATAGTTCTTACGGTCAAAGACAGAACGCAAATGGATCTTCGCGCCCAGCCCAAGGCCCGTACGCACAGCCTGTCGCACACACTCATCATTGATGACTGGCAACATGCCCGGCAAAGCCGCGTCAACAAGGCTTACCTGGCTGTTTTGCTCGGCACCAAACTCTGTAGGCGCGCCTGAGAAAAGTTTCGCGCTGGAAGCCACCTGCGCGTGGATCTCCAGGCCCATAACAATTTCCCAGGGCCCGGTAGCACCTTCGATCAAGTTCTTGTTCTCACTCATGCTTCATTCCACCATGTCGAAGGTTCAGCACTATATCCGGCGGCTTCTTCCAGCACGCCAGCTGCACGAAACAGCGTTTCTTCATCAAATGTTCGGCCAATCAGCTGCAGGCCAAGCGGCAATCCATTAGAACTCAGTCCCGCGGGCACAGAGATTCCTGGCAGACCCGCGAGGTTCACGGGAACCGTAAACACGTCATTGAGATACATAGAGAGCGGGTCGTTGACTTTTTCGCCAACAGCGAACGCAGGCGATGGTGCGGTTGGCGTTAAGAGAACATCCACTTTCTCGTAGGCTTCTTTAAAATCCTGTGCAATCAGCGTGCGGATTTTCTGCGCCTTGATGTAATAGGCATCATAATAGCCGGCAGAAAGCACATAGGTGCCGATCAGAATGCGCCGACGCACCTCTTCACCAAAGCCTGCTGCACGGGTCTTCTCATACATGTCTGTAATGTCATCGCCCTGCACCCGCAGGCCATACCGAACACCGTCATACCGTGCGAGATTGGACGAGGCTTCCGCAGGCGCCACGATATAGTAGGCAGGCAGCGCATATTTGGTATGCGGCAAGCTGACATCAACAATTTCAGCGCCAGCCGCCTTCAGCCAATCAATACCTTGTGTCCAAAGCTTCTCGATCTCATCTGACATGCCGTCGACGCGATATTCCTTCGGAATACCAACTTTGAGACCTCGAATGTCGCCGGTAAGGGCCGCTTCATAATCCGGCACCTCAATGTCAACGCTCGTCGTGTCTTTTTCATCATGACTGGCCATCGACCCCAACATGATCGCGGCATCGCGCACAGAGCGCGTAATCGGCCCTGCCTGATCCAGCGAAGAGGCAAATGCCACGACACCCCAGCGCGAACACCGCCCATAAGTGGGTTTCATGCCGACTGTACCTGTGAAGGCTGCTGGCTGGCGAATAGACCCACCGGTATCGGTTGCTGTTGCGCCAAGAGCCAGATGCGCTGCAACAGCTGCAGAAGATCCGCCAGACGAGCCCCCAGGAACAAGATCAGCATCACTGTCCGAAGCCTTCCAGGGGTTCAAACAGGGACCAAAGCGGCTCGTTTCGTTCGACGACCCCATTGCGAACTCATCATTGTTGAGTTTTCCGAGCATGACGGCACCATCGGCCCACAAGTTGGCGCTAACGGTTGACTCATATGGCGGCGTGAATTCATCAAGGATGTTGCTGCAGGCCGTCGTACGAACACCTTCCGTGCAGAACAGGTCTTTAACGCCCAAGGGAAGCCCCTCCAACGGTCCAGCGTCACCCTTCGCAATACGGGCGTCAGATTTCGCGGCCATCTCCAGCGCAATCTCTGGGGTCAGCGTGACGTAGGCATTCAACTTGTCGGACGCTTTTGCTGCAGCAAGATGCGCTTCTGTGAGTTCCACAGATGTGATCTCTTTTGACACCAGCTTTGCACGTGCGTCAGCAAGCGTGAGTTTTGTTAAGTCAGTCATGGGGTCGCCCTACTCAATAACTTTTGGCACGGTGAAGAAGCCGTCTTCAGACTGCGGTGCGTTTTGTGTGACCTGTTTTTGAAGATTGTCGTGACGCACAATGTCTTCGCGCATCTTGATCTCCATTTCGACCACACTCGTCATTGGCGACACGTTTTCCGTGTCGACCTCACTCAATTGCTCAACCCAGTCGAGAATTGTGGACAGATCTTTTGTTAGCGGGGGGACTTCTTCTTCCGTCACCGCAATCCGGGCAAGCCGGGCGATGCGCCGGACTGTATTTTCGTCGACCGACATGGGCCTCTCTTTTCTAAAATTGGGGCTTTTCTGAAATTGAGCTGCAAACGGCAGACACTTACCAAGCACACCTTGATTTGGCGCGGAAAATATCAGACGCCCCCCCCAGCTGCAACATAGGCCGCAACACACCCAGTCTGAAGCACACCTCACAGCGCCAATTGCCGGAAACAGCTTATTCCACTAGAAACCTGATCCCATGGCAGCTGACATCATAGAAATAGACGCTCTGAACGAGCGCGCCGCGGGAAAAGCCCTGATTGGGCTGGATCTGGGGTCAAAGACCATCGGAATTGCAGTCTCAGACCCGCTTTGGACTGTCGCAGCCCCCCGCGAGACCATTCGGCGCACGAAATTCAATCCAGATGCCGCCCGCTTGGTTGAAATCATCACTGAGGTTGAGGCCGGAGCGCTCATCTTGGGCTTGCCACTGAACATGGATGGATCAGAGGGTCCCAGGGTCCAATCAACCCGCACCTTTGCCAGAAATCTTTCCCCAAAAATCGACATACCGATTTTATTCTGGGATGAGCGCCTATCAACGGTTGCCGTCACCCGCACCCTCTTGGAAGCCGATACCAGCCGCAAGAAACGAGCTGAGGTGGTCGATAAGATGGCCGCTTCCTTCATCCTGCAGGGTGTCTTGGAACGATTGCGGGCCCTCAAATGATCGCGATCCTCAACTCGCTCATCCCAATCTTTCTTGTCATCGCTCTGGGCGCTGTGATCAAGCGTTTCGATTTTCCGGGCGAAGGCCTGTGGCAGCCACTTGATCGCCTCACCTACTACGTTTTCTTTCCAGCACTCCTGCTGCACACCCTCGCAACAGCTGATCTGACGACGTTCGACGTCTGGCCGATGGCCTACGCGCTGTGGGGTGGGCTTTTCTCGATGGTCGCCCTCCTGATGCTCCTCAGGGCCACCTCGAAGCTGTCAGGCCCGCAATTCTCAAGTGTGTTTCAGGGGGCCGCCCGCTGGAACGGGTTTGTGGCCCTTGCTGCCATCGGCCAACTGTTTGGGCCAGAAGGGGTGACCCTTGCAGCCGTTTCATTCGCAACCCTTGTACCGACTGTGAATGTGCTCTCAGTTCTTATCCTGACCCGATATGCAGGTGATGAACCAGCAGGGCTTATTGACGTCCTGCGCCTTATCTCAAAGAACCCCCTGATCTTGGCGTGTGCGGCCGGCATCTTTTTGAACATTACTGGGCTGCGATTGCCCGGTCCGCTGGCTCCTACTGCCGACATTCTGGGACAAGCGGCCCTCACCCTGGGGCTGCTCGCCATAGGCGCCGGGCTGCGGTTGGACCATGCTTACCAGACGAAAGGCATCGTCCTCCTCACCAGCACCCTGAAACTGATCGTTATGCCTCTCCTTCTCTTAGGCTGGTGCTGGGTGTTTGATATTGAGGGAATGGCGCGTCTCGTGATCCTCTTGTGCGGCACGGTTCCCGGCGCAACTTCGTCCTATATTCTCGCGCGACAGCTTGGTGGCGATGCCACTTTAATGGCAAGCCTGATCACCGGCTCCACAATTCTCGCCGCCTTCACAATGCCGCTCATGCTCTATCTGTTTACCTAAGGCTTGTTGCATTTTGTGGAATTCACATATGTGCCAAAAAAAACGCGCGGACCTGGCGCGATTTTTTTGGCTCCGGCTGAATGATAAATGCTCTAAACCCCGATCTGTTTACTAAACGCGAGTGTTTCTGCGGCTGCCTTCATTCAATACTTGCGCATAACCGATCCCACTCCTATAAGATGCGGCTTTAATGGCCAGCTCGGAAACAAACACGTCAACGCTCTTCCCCCACCGACACTTGATCGGTATCGACGGCCTTTCCCAAGCTGACATCACCGCCCTCCTCGATCTTGCTGATGGATATGTCGATCAAAACAGACAGATCGATAAGAAGAATTCTGTCCTGCGTGGGCGCACCCAGATCAATCTCTTCTTCGAAGCCTCGACGCGCACACAAAGCTCCTTTGAACTTGCGGGCAAGCGACTAGGCGCGGATGTTATGAACATGTCGGTTAGTTCTTCATCGATCAAAAAAGGGGAAACCCTGATCGACACAGCGACCACATTGAACGCGATGCATCCGGATCTGATTGTCGTGCGGCACGGGGACAGTGGTGCCGTTGAACTTCTCTCGCAAAAAGTCAGCTGCTCGGTTTTGAATGCGGGCGATGGCAGCCACGAACATCCAACCCAGGCGCTTCTTGATGCACTCACCATTCGCCGCCGCAAAGGTCGGTTGGAAGGCCTGACGGTTGCAATTTGTGGCGACATTCTTCACAGCCGCGTTGCCCGCTCAAACATTCTGCTCCTTAACATCATGGGCGCGCGCGTCCGCGTAATCGCACCAAAAACACTTCTGCCCATTGGCGTTGAGCGTCTGGGCGTAGAAGTCTTCAACGACATGACCGAAGGGTTGAAGGACGTTGATATTGTGATGATGCTGCGACTGCAGCTAGAGCGCATGCATGGGTCGTTCGTGCCATCTGTCCGGGAATATTTCCGCTATTTCGGCCTCGATTATGAAAAACTCAAAGTTGCCAAGCCTGACGCATTGATCATGCACCCTGGCCCGATGAACCGCGGTGTGGAGATTGACAGCGCCGTTGCTGACGACATCAACCGCTCTGTCATTCGGGAGCAAGTTGAGATGGGTGTCGCGGTGCGCATGGCTGCTCTTGATGCGCTTGCCCGCAACCTGCCAAATCAGCCAATGGCTGGACAAGAACCATGAACCGTACCGCCTACATTAATGCGCGGCTTTTCGATCCAGCCAATGGTCTGGATGAGACAGGGTCACTGCTTGTTGAAGACGGTAAGATTGCAGATCGCGGAGCCGCGCTTTTTGAAGGCGGCGTGCCACAAGACTTGGAAACAGTCGACTGCAACGGCAAGCTTTTGACCCCCGGCCTCATCGACATGCGCGTCTTCACTGGCGAGCCAGGCACCGAATATCGCGAAACATTAGGCAGTGCGAGCCAATCCGCGGCCGCAGGGGGCGTTACCACCATTATCGTCATGCCGAACACTGATCCGGTCATAGACGATGTTGCCCTGGTCGATTTTGTCGAACGGCGCGCACGCGATACCGCGATAGTGAATGTCCACCCCATGGGTGCCCTCACCAGGGGCTGCGCAGGCGAACAGATGACAGAGATAGGTCTCCTGAAAGATGCTGGCGCCGTTGCCTTCACCGACGGGGACCGCCCGCTTTCCAACCCACTTGTCATGCGCCGCGCGCTCTCTTACGCAACATTCTTCGATGCACTCATCGTACAACATGCAGAAGATCTGGATCTTGCTGCAGGTGGCGTGATGAATGAAGGGGAGTTGGCAAGCCGCCTGGGTCTTGCAGGAAGCCCCTCAGCCGCTGAGACCATCATGATTGAACGCGACCTGCGTCTCGTGGAACTAACCGGCGCGCGTTACCATGTTGCGCAGGTCTCCTGCAAAGCATCTGTCGATGTCATTCGCCGCGCCAAGCAAAATGGTCTCGCCGTCACCTGTGGCGTCTCTGCACCGCATCTGACACTCAATGAAAACGACGTCGCAAGCTATCGCAGCTTCATGAAACTCTCTCCGCCGCTCCGTCATGAGGATGATCGGCTAGCGGTTGTAGAAGGCGTGGCCGATGGCACTATTGATGTCATTGTCTCTGGTCATGATCCTCAAGACCCAGAAACCAAACGCCTGCCCTTCGCCCAGGCCGCTTTCGGTGCGGTCGGACTTGAGACCCTGTTGCCGGCAACTTTGTCTCTCGTTCATGGGGGAACACTCTCGCTTGAACGCGCGATTGAAGCACTGACCCACGGTCCGGCGTCATTGCTGGGCCTGAATTCCGGCCGCCTGGACAAGGGCGCACCCGCTGACATGACATTGATTGACATGCATGTTCCTTGGATTCTGGACCCAGAAGACCTCAAGTCAAAATCAAAAAACACGCCCTATGACGAACGCAGGTTGCAGGGCCGCACAATCAGAACGATTGTTCGTGGAAAAGAAGTGCATCCTTTCAAGGGGACCTAGCCATGCCAGATCCAATCAGCTGGACCGCCGCCGCGCCTTATTATGCCGCAGCTCTGTTTGTCGGATATTTGCTGGGGTCGATCCCCTTCGGGTTGATCTTCACCCGGTTAGCGGGTCTTGGTGACATTCGCGACATCGGCTCGGGAAACATTGGCGCGACGAACGCTCTGCGCACCGGCAATAAGTGGGTCGCAGGAGCGACATTCCTTGGTGACATGGGCAAAGGGGCCGCCGCCGTCATACTGGCCCGTTATTTTGGTCCCGACCTGGCAATCATCGCTGCCTTTGGCGCTCTTGTCGGCCACCTCTTTCCTGTTTGGCTGAAATTCAAGGGCGGCAAGGGGATTTCGACCTATATCGGTATTCTTCTGGCGCTTGCCTGGCCGGTAGGCCTGTTGTTTTGCGCCACCTGGCTGGCTGTCGCCGTCATTTTCCGTATGTCATCTCTCTCAGCCCTGGTTGCCTCACTGCTATCACCAGTTTACTTTGTCTGGGTTGATCAGTGGCAGATGGTCGAATTGAGCGTCGTGTTGGTCCTGTTGGTCTTCTTTGCCCATAGAGACAACATCCAGCGCCTGCTTGCGGGCACTGAGCCACGCATCGGACAAAAAGAAAAAGACGCCTGATCCGAATGCGGATTGCCGGGGCGTCCAGCCCCGGAGGCAGACATAGCAATATCTCTTTCAGATCAAGAGCGGCAGGACCGCTTGCGGCTCATCCGCAGCGAGAATGTGGGGCCGGTCACATTCCGGGACCTGCTTGAGCAGTTTGGGTCAGCTGGTGATGCTCTTATCGCCCTTCCCGACCTTGCCAGGAAGGGTGGTCGCAAACGCGCTATAAAGATCGCGAGCGCGGCACAGGCCAAGCAGGAGATGAGCGATGTCCACAAGCTGGGTGCACATCTGCTTTTTGTCGGGGAAACTGGCTACCCCTCGCTCCTTGCCCAATCAGATCCTCCTCCGCCGCTCATCTCTGTCATCGGCGCCCTGCATTTGCTCGACCAGCCCTGCCTGGGGGTCGTGGGCTCACGAAGCGCCTCAGCGGCGGGCCTGAGAATGGCTTCTGACCTCTCGCAGGATTTGGGCGAGGCTGGATTTGTCATCTCGTCGGGCCTTGCACGTGGGATCGATGCAGCCGCCCACAAAGCCACGCTGGCCACAGGAACAATTGCCGTTGTCGCCGGTGGCATTGACATCATCTATCCGGAAGAAAACCGGGGTCTCTACGAACAAATCAAAGAGCAAGGTATTCTCGTAAGCGAGATGCCACCCGGCACACGGCCGCAGGGCCGCCACTTCCCACGCAGGAACCGCATTATTGCCGGACTGTCCCGTGGGGTGATCGTCGTCGAAGCGGCGCTGCGGTCCGGCTCCCTCATCACAGCGCGCCTGGCACTGGAACAGAACCGCGAGGTAATGGTCGTCCCAGGGTCCCCCCTGGACCCGCGCGCCAGAGGTGGAAACAGGCTTATCAAACAAGGAGCCGCACTTGTAGAAAATGTGGAAGACGTTCTCGCCTGGTTAGAACAATCACCGCCACCGCGCTTTTCAGAAGGAGACGAAATGCCCTACGCCGTTGCCAAGGGCCCGCCACCTGAACCAAGCAAATCCGACCGCGAACGGCTTCTATCGCTACTTGGACCGACACCAGTGGAGCAGGATGAGCTTATCCGCCTATCAGGTCTGCCCGCACGAACCGTCATCGCATTGCTTTTGGAGATTGATCTTGCCGGGCGTCTCATCCGCGATGCAGGACAGCGGGTTTCCCTGCAGGATCAGTCATTTACTGAGGAAAGCTAAGACCAACATGTCGCCAGCGCTATTCAGCGGCGACCCGAGGCTTTGGTCCTTTTGAGAATGCCGCTGCAGCACTTGCCTGACCTTCCGCCAATCGGAGCGCTTCGTCAGCAGCCATGCCCATCAAATAGGATAAGAACCTATGGTCATCACTTGAGCAGGTTTCTCGCAAAGATTGCAGCATGTCAAAAACATAGGCTGCAGTGTCATCACCCGCCGGTATAGGACTGCTGTCTGTTTTGGCTTTCTCGGCCCCTGCACGACGTCCACTCATCAACGATCCTTTTATCTACGCACCAGACGAATCGGACTAATGGTAGAATCCGAATTCTTGATACATTTACCTATAGTTGCGCAAATTTAGCAATACCCGTTTTACGATAGATCGCACCAATCAAGGGTTAACTCAGGCAAAGGGGCTGAGCGGGCAACAGAACGACTATTATTAAGAGCCATTTGACAGGCTCGAACGTTTTCACCATGTTCCAGCCGACGTTAAATCAGCCTCATATCGACCGTTTTGATGCAAAATGGCCGAATACAGGCACTTTCTACATCTTCAACCCATAGAAGTTTGGGATCATCAATGGACGTTGTCATTGTTGAATCGCCCTCCAAGGCGAAAACAATCAACAAGTATCTGGGCAAAGACTTCACCGTTCTTGCCTCTTATGGCCATGTACGCGACCTCCCGTCGAAAGATGGGTCAGTCAAGCCGGATGAAGACTTTTCGATGGCGTGGGACGCTGACGCAAAGTCTGCAAAGCGCCTGAACGACATCGCCAAAGCAGTCAAAAGCGCAGATAAGCTTATTCTCGCGACTGACCCGGACCGCGAAGGCGAGGCCATATCCTGGCACGTCCTGGAGGTCTTGAAGAAAAAGAAAGCGCTTGGTGATAAGCCGGTTGAGCGCGTCGTCTTCAACGCGATCACCAAACGCGCCGTCCTGGCGGCCATGGACAATCCCCGCGAGCTGGATACCCAGCTGGTCGACGCCTATTTGGCGCGCCGCGCACTGGATTATCTCGTCGGGTTCACCCTCTCCCCAGTCCTATGGCGCAAACTTCCAGGGAGCCGGTCAGCAGGCCGGGTGCAATCTGTTGCGCTGCGTCTCATCTGCGACCGCGAGTTGGAGATTGAGGCATTTAATGCCCGCGAATATTGGACCGTTGAAGCAGACATGACGACCGGTAAGGGCGATGAGTTCGTCGCCCGGCTCGTGTCTCACAATGGAGAACGGCTCGATAAGTTCGATCTGCCTGATGAAAAAACAGCTGAGGCAGTGCGCGCCCGAGTTGCGGTCGAGCCTTTCTCAATTCAAACCGTTGAAAGTAAACCAGCGCGGCGCAATCCGCCCGCCCCGTTCACGACGTCAACCATTCAACAGGAAGCGTCCAGGAAGCTCGGCTTCTCGGCAAGCCGCACCATGCAGGTCGCGCAAAGTCTGTATGAAGGCATCGACATAGACGGCGAGACCACCGGTCTCATCACGTATATGCGGACCGATGGTGTTCAAATCGCAGAAGAAGCGATTGCCCAGGCTCGCACAGTGATCACCAACGAGTTTGGTGAAGCCTATCTGCCCGACAAGGCGCGCGAATACAAAACCAAGGCGAAAAACGCGCAGGAGGCCCACGAAGCCATTCGGCCAACCGACTTGGCGCGCCTGCCAAAGCATGTCAAAGCGTTGCTCAATAATGACGAGAAACGCCTCTACGAATTGGTTTGGAACAGAACCCTGGCCAGCCAGATGGAAAGCGTGCGCATGGAGCGCACGACCATTGAAATGGCGTCCGAAGACAAGACACTTGGCCTTCGTGCAACAGGGTCCGTCATCGTCTTTGATGGTTTTCTGAAACTTTACCAAGAAGGCACCGACGACAAAGACGACAGCGAAGACGATGGTCGTCTGCCAAAGGTCGCCTCTGGAGATCGCCTGGGCACCAAAGAAGCCCGCGCCGACCAGCACTTTACCGAGCCGCCGCCCCGTTTTTCTGAAGCCTCGCTCGTGAAGCGGATGGAAGAACTCAGCATTGGTCGTCCCTCGACCTATGCGAGCATCCTGGGTGTGCTGCGCGACCGCGGCTATGTCCATATGGACCAGAAGCGGTTCATTCCCGACGACAAGGGACGCCTCGTCACCGCATTCCTGGGAAGCTTCTTCACCCAATATGTGGAGTTTGGCTTTACCGCTGATCTGGAAGAAAAGCTCGACAAGATCTCGGCCGGTGAGCTGAACTGGAAAGATGTGCTGCGCGAATTTTGGGATGGGTTTACCGCCCATGTCGATGGCACAGCAGATCTGCGCATCACACAGGTTCTCGATCGCCTGAACGAAGTTCTCGAACCTCATGTCTTCCCAGAAAAAGAAGACGGAAGCCCCCGTCGCGGATGTCCGTCCTGCGAGGGTGGCGAGCTTTCGCTGAAGGTTGGGCGTTTTGGCGCCTTCGTTGGCTGCTCCAACTATCCAGAATGCAAGTTCACCCGCCAGCTGACAAAAGGCATGGACGGGGATCCCGCAGCAGCAGATCGCATTCTCGGCAGCCATCCAGACACCGGCAAAGATGTGGAACTGAAGAACGGTCGCTTTGGCCCCTACATCCACATGGACCCGGTCGAAGAAGACGAAAAACCAAAACGTGCGGGCATCCCAAAGACCTGGGCGTTGGAGGATGTTGACCTCGAAAAGGCGCTACAGCTTCTCTCTCTGCCAAGAGACGTCGGTCCTCACCCCGAAGATGGCGAGATGATCACCGCGGGCCTAGGTCGCTATGGTCCCTTCGTGCTGCATAACAAGACCTATGCGAACCTCGACACACCAGACGAGGTCTTCACGGTCGGATTGAACCGTGCCGTCGCTGCGATTGCAGAGAAGAAGGCAAACCCCGGTCGGCGTCAGGCCGCACCACCGCTCAAAGAACTGGGCGAACACCCTGAGTTCGGCGGCCCAGTGAATGTTTTGAATGGCCGCTTTGGTCCCTATGTGAAGCACGACAAGATCAATGCGACCTTGCCGCGTGGTGCAAAGCCTGAAGACGTAACCATGGAGGAAGCCGTTCAGCTTATCGCGGAACGCGCAGCCAAGGGTCCGGCGAAAAAGAAGACAGCTAAGAAGAAAGCCGCCAAGAAAAAGACGGCGAAGAAAAAGGTCGCCAAAAAGAAAACGGCCAAAAAAGCTGCAAAGAAAAAGACCGCTAAGAAAAAGACAGCTGCCAAAAAGAAGGCAGCACCAAAGAAAGCGGCCCCAAAAGACCCAGGGAGTGACGAGACGGCTGAGGCGACGGACTAACCGCCGTGGCCTCACCCAAAAAGCCACCCACCAAAAAGAAACGTGCCCGGAAGCCCAAGAACCCGGACGCGACGCTGCCGACCCGCGACCAGATCATGGCCTTCGTGACAGAGTCGCCTGGTAAAGTCGGCAAGCGCGAGATTGCCAAGGCCTTT
>JAJFGY010000086.1 GCA_021775935.1 Alphaproteobacteria bacterium | reverse complement strand
CTCCTCACCATGAGGCTTTTGTAAGAATTTGGTCCGTGGTTTTGTGAAAACCTCACCCTGAGGAGCATTGCACAGCAATGCGTCTCGAAGGGTCACGTCACACACAATGTTCCCCACACTCCGTGTCACCACCCGACTTGTTCGGGTGGTCCAGGGTGAGGGATCGCTAGCATCCGGCATCCGAAAACAGCGGAAGAGCTCACACGCCGACACACTACCCAGCCAAACCCTCGTAACAACTCAACCCCATCACCTGCTGCCCTGGATTGCCCGAATAAATCGGGCAATGACAGTCAGTGTTTGCGTTTCAACCAGATTCGCGGGAGTGAGCCGTCTGGGGAAAAGCGGCGATGACGAGGGGGTACCAATGCGTGGATCGACCACGCCTGCGGACCAATTAGAACGCATAAGTCATCATATGATGAAAGCGTTGGGTTCCAATTGTTTGCTTGCCCATTGAGCCCCAACCCTTCCCGCGCTAAGCTTCCCATATGAGACAGAGATACAATCATATCTGCTGCCAGAAGCAGAAGCGCACCAAGGGGGAACTCCTGGTCCTGTGCGCGCGCATTGGCTTCAATCCCTGACACCTCCTTGCGTGATCGAAGTGTTCGACCACGCCCGCAGACCATCCCGCTTTTCCATCTGATATTTGCGCCTAAGCTTTCCCAGGAAAAGTGGGTACCGGTTTTCCGTCCGGGAAAGCGCCAATGGAGCAAAACATGTCTCAAGCCGCTACACTTTCAAACCAGACCAAACGCTGGCAGGAAATGGATGCCGCCCATCACCTGCACCCGTTCTCAACCCACCACGACCTCGCCGCCAAGGGCGCCCGTGTCATCACCCATGCAGAAGGCGTCTATCTCTACGACTCTGAAGGCCAGCGCCTGATCGACGGCATGGCAGGGCTGTGGTGTGTGAACGCAGGCTATGGCCGCAAAGAGATTGCAGAGGCCGGCGCCAAGGCGCTGACCGAACTGCCCTACTACAATAACTTTTTCCAAACGACGAACCCGTACGTGGCAGAGCTGTCTGATAAACTCAGTACACTGACGCCTGACGGGCTTGACCGTTTCTTCTTTGCCAATTCGGGTTCAGAAGCCAATGACAGCGCGGTCAAAATGATCCGCTACTTCTGGAACCTCCAGGGCAAGCCGAAGAAAAAAACCATCATCGCGCGCAACCAGGCCTATCACGGGGTCACCATGATTGCGGCCTCCCTGTCGGGCATCCCGTCCATGCACCCCCAAGCCGACCTGCCCCTGCCGGGCTTCACCCATATCGACTATCCCTATTGGTATGGTGAAGGCGGAGACAGTGACCCCGCAGAGTTCGGGTTGATAGTCGCGCAAGCGCTCGAAACCAGAATTCTCGAACTGGGCGCTGAGAATGTCGCAGCCTTCTTTGCAGAACCGGTGCAGGGCGCGGGCGGTCTTATCATTCCGCCAGAAACTTACTGGCCTGAGATCCAGCGCATCTGCAAGAAACACGATGTGCTCCTGCATGCCGACGAAGTGATTTGCGGCTTTGGCCGCACAGGCAAATGGTTCGGCTCTCACACGTTTGATATTCAGCCCGACAGCATGTCCATGGCCAAAGGCATGACCAGCGGCTATCAGCCACTTTCTGCCGTGGCTGTCGGCCCGCGCATGGGCGATGTACTCTTCAATGCAGATGAAGAATGGTCCCACGGCTTTACCTATTCCGGCCACCCGGTTGCCTGTGCCGTGGCGCTCGCCAATATTGATGTCATGGAGCGCGATCAACTGGTGGAGAAAACCGGTGGCGAGATCGGCGACTATTTCCAGAAGAAACTCGCAGAGCTCGGCGATCATCCCATCATTGGCGAAACGCGCGGTGTCGGTCTTCTCGGCGCGATGGAAATCGTGAAGAACAAAAAGACACGGGACCGCTTTGGGGATGCCGGCGGTGTCTGCCGGGACCATTGTTTTGAAAACGGCCTTATCATGCGCGCTATAGGCGACACGATGGTTCTCTCTCCGCCGCTGTCCATCACCAGACCTGAGATCGATGAACTGTTTGGCCTCGCGGTGAAAGCACTTGACCTGACCGCAGACAGTCTCGGCATCTCCTAATTCTGTGACTTGATCGGTGGTTGGTCCCCATGGTCTGCTGACCGGAGGGCAACCACCGCATTCAAGCAACGATCAGGATTGAGGCAGTCAATGGAACTCGGAAACTTCTCACTCAGTCTCGCTGTAAAAGACTTAAACACATCCCGTTCCTTCTATGAAAAGCTCGGCTTCGCCGTTATTGGCGGGGATGCTGAGCAAGGCTGGCTCATCCTGACGAGCCCCAGCTGCACCATCGGTCTTTTCCAGGGCATGTTTGAACAAAACACGCTTACCTTTAATCCAGGCTGGGACGCAGAGGGCAAGACCGTCGACACCTTCACGGATGTCCGCGACCTGCAGAAGCAGCTGAAAGCCGACGGTGTCGCATTCGTAAGCGAAGCAGACGAAGCCACCTCAGGCCCGGCAAGCTGCATGGTGATCGATCCGGACGGAAATCCCATCCTCATCGATCAACATGTGTGAAAGCAGCGTCTCGATCCAAGCGAGGGCGGCCGTGCGGCGCCCAAACTATCCTTAAGGCCTATACATAAAGCAGAGTAAACAACGCGCAGGGACTGTTGCAAAATCTGGCTATACCCCGGCATTTTCATGGAAAAGATAAGGAAAATCATAGAGTTAACGCCAGATCACACGTTTATAAAGTGTTAGTGATTTTCTCCAGATTGCATTGAACTCTTGGGCGGGACGCATATCTAATACATCAGACAGGCGGAAAGCTTGAGGATGGCCGTCCCCCCGAACATCCTCATCACAGTGTTCCGCCCGAACCGGCACCGATCTATCCCCTCTCGGTGCCAGCGCAAGAGTAAGCGCACGAACGCCCCGCCAGCCCCCCTTTAGGCGGGGCGTTTTCGTGTCCGCCCCGCCGAACGCGCTTTCAGGCAAAGTGTCGACGGTTTGCCGCCCGGGAAGCGCATCACCGAAAATGTAGGGGCGTTTTCGTGTCCGCTTTGCAAAACATGCCGACAGACCCTGCAAACAAAGCTTATGTGTTTTAGGTGCCCACTTAATCACTTTGGGTACAAGAGCGCGCAGGATATAAGAGCCCCATGTCGATGGACCATAGCGGGGGCGACCCCCTCTCAGATGCTGAACTGGAAGACCTGGCGCTCGAAATGCCAGCGCTCGCCCTTCTGCGCGACTTCGCCCGCGTCCTGGCGGACATTCCCTGGTTCACAGAGCTTGGCACGCCTTTAAATGCGGAGACCAAGACCCTCGGCCAGGCCTATGTCGATCAATTGGGGTTTCCCGATGCCCGCCCGGCCCGTATTTCCAATTGGGACGACGCCACCATCGCCGCTGAAAGCGGGGATTGGAATGGGGGTGCCTGGGAAGCCGAAGAGGGTTTGCGCGCGTCTCTCTCAACAGATCTGCTCGATGTTCTGAGTGAAGAGGCTTTCGAGATCGGCTTTACCTATGCCGCGTCTGAGGCCGAGGAAGCCGTCCGCAATGCCGCAGAGACAGCCGCCAACATTTGGGGCGTAGAAGACATGGAAGTGGCCCTCGCCGCTGCAGGCGCTGCGATGCAGGCAGTCCACGGTGCGGCCCTGGCCACCGCTGTTGGCGCAGACGAAGACCATCCTTTTCTCCTGCGCCTCAGACTTTTTGAACAAGGGCGCTGGCCCATCGGCGTTGCAGGCCTTACCTTCAACATCTTCTGATACCGGCCATCTTTCAGATCGGTCCGACACCACTCCCTTCTTGTGAGGCTCCGCACCTGTGCCAAAAATGAAAACACTCAAAGTCGCCACCTGGAACATCAACTCTGTGCGCTTGCGTATCGCCAGCGTCGAGAAGTTCTTGGCGGAACAAAAACCAGATGTGCTCTGTCTCCAGGAGATCAAATGTCACAATGATGTCTTTCCGGAAAAAGCTTTCAGGAATGCGGGCTATGGCCACATCGCCCTGAACGGTCAGAAAGCCTATCACGGGGTTGCAACTGTGAGCCGTGTACCGCTCACCAAAATCGAAGCCCGCGAGTTCTGCAACAAGGGGGACGCCCGCCATGTGGCCGCGACCGTTCCTGAGGCAGGTGACGTACGCATCCACAATTTCTATGTACCCGCAGGTGGCGATGAGCCCGACGTGGAGAAGAACGAAAAGTTCGCCCACAAGCTCAATTTCTTAAACGAGATGGAAGCCTGGTACAAAGGACACAAGAACAAGAAAACATCCAAGATGGTGCTCGTAGGCGATCTCAACATTGCCCCCTTTGAGCATGATGTGTGGTCCCACAAACAACTTTTGAAGGTTGTCAGCCACACGCCCATTGAGGTGGAACATCTCGACCGCGTGTTGAAGTCGCACTCCTGGATTGATGTCATGCGCGAGTTTGTCCCCCATGAAGAGAAACTCTACTCCTGGTGGAGCTACCGGGCAAAAGACTGGAAGGCGGCAAACAAAGGTCGTCGCCTGGACCACATCTGGGTCACACCGGCAATGGAGGGCACAGCGAAGTCGATGGAAGTCGTGACCGACGCGCGGGGCTGGGAGAAACCTTCCGATCACGCACCAGTCATCGCAACCTTCAAAGTTTGACCACCTGTTTCTGATCAGAATGACGAGAGAAAGCCCATGACCTTTCAGACACCGCTCATCTTAAGTGGCCCCTTGCGCAAACCCCGTCAGATGCTGGCAGAGCAATCCTATGGTGGTCACAATTCGATCCATGATGACGCGATGGCCGAGAAGCTGGGCTTCCAGGCGGGCCCTATCGAAGGTCCGACGCACTTCTCGCAATTTGATCCACTGCTCGTTCAGATCTGGGGACCGGCCTGGTTTGAGCGTGGCTGCATATCCTCTCACTTCAAAAACATGGTCGTAGAAGGTGAAGAGGTTCGCGCGTTTGTCGAAACCCCGCAGGGCGAGGCAACATCAGTCCGCGCCTGGGCGGAGAAAGCAGATGGCACCCCGGTGCTGGAGGCAACGGCAAGCCTGGGGCCCGATCACGGCCAAACGCTTCTCGAAGCACGCCGCGCAAAACTGACGCCTCCTGGCCCCCTGGTCATTCTCCAGGACCTGGAAGTCGGCATGACGGGCGCGAAAGACGAGCAGGTGCGCATGGAGGCAGATCAACACATGGGTGATCTCTACCCGTTTTCGCTGAACCAGAAACTTGACGGCATAACAGAAAATTCTCCCTGGTATGCAGAGGCATCAAGCTCTCCTTGGGGACGGGCAATCATTCCAACCGAAATGGTGAGCGTGCTTGCAGAGTACACAAACCGTGAAGCAGGCTTCCCTTCCAAGGGCCCGGCCATCGGTCTCTTTGCCGATCTGGAAATCCGCATGATCGACGGACCTCTGTTTGTGGGCGAAGACTATGTCTTGCGGCGCGACGTTGCCGCCATCGCCGAAAGCAAGCGCACGGAATCCTATTGGGTACGCACCCGTATCTTTGATAAATCAGGTGAGAACCAGGTGGCAGAAGTGATGCTCAACCACGCCATCGTCAAAAACTCATTTGAAAACTATGACGAGCTTCGTGCGGCACGCGAGGCTTGATCGACAGATCGGTTAGCGAGCAAGGCCCACAACCCGACCCTCAGCATCCGTCTCAAACGTCCCCTTGCTGAGATCAAGCAACACCACGACATTGTTCCAGGGGTCTGCGACCACTGCACATCGCCCAACATCAATATCAAACGGGCCCGTCAGTATTTTGCCGCCAGCTTTTGTTACAGCATCCGCGGCTTCATCAACATGCTCCACCAGCAAATTGGCACCGCGATCGTCGCCAAGATGAAGTACAAGCTCTGTCTCGCTCTGAGGCATAGCAAGTCCGATCGCATCATCTGTGCGCCAGTTCAGCCTATGACCAAGCTTCTCCCCGTAAAAGATCAACGCTTCATCCAGGTCATCAACCGCGAGACGAAAGCAATCGACCTTCTGGAACATGCCATCAGCCATTTGGCTCAATCTTTCTTCTTCAGCGTAACAAAAGTCGCCGTGGACGAACCTGTCGCCAACAAGGTACCCGCTTCGTCTTTCAACTCACTCTCGATAAAGCCGACAGACTTGCCACGCTTGATAACCGTACCGCTGGCATAAAGCCGACCGGGTCGTGCGGGAGCAAGCATCGACACTTTGATCTCAAGCGTTGGGGAAATCTGCCCCCAATCAAGGTCCAGTCCCACCGCGAAGCTCATCACGTCGTCGAGCATGGCAGCGACCATTCCCCCTTGAATGCCGCCCCACATATTACAGAGTTCATCAGACGCGTTGAACGCGACGTCGACAGTCAGGCTCTCCATGTCAACGTCCAGAACTTCAAGGCCCAGATAGCGGCTCGCAGGTGACATGCGCTTGAATGCCGCTTGAATGTTGGGCGGCCAGCCCTGTTCTTTTGCCTGCTCCAGATTTGTCGCAACGGCTGTCTTACTCATGGCATTTCTCACTCGGATAATGGATCAGAAGATGGTTTTGGATCAAAATGGCGACGACGTGCCTCTCTCGAAATTTTCATGGCCTGGCGGGTCTCGCGGGCATGGGTCAAACGCCGATCTAGACCCCGCAAATCATCCGCCAGTGAATTCACCTGATT
>JAJFGY010000085.1 GCA_021775935.1 Alphaproteobacteria bacterium | reverse complement strand
TTATTGAGCCTGGGCAGATAGGCGGTCAGATAGATCAGTTCATCAAAGAGGCTGGGCTGCATTTCAGCGGCCTTCGATATGGCCATCCCGCCCATTGAATGTCCGACAAGCGTAACCGGCTCACCAATCTGGGTGGCAGTTTCACAGATCGCCTCGCCATACCGCTTCAGAGAGATCTGATAGGACAACAGCGGACGGTTCCAATGGCCGGGCAGTGTCAGCGTATGAACCGCATGCCCGCGGGCGGCAAGCTCCGGGACAAGCAGGTCCCAGCATCTTTCGTCATGCCACGCACCGTGTATCAGCAGAAACGCCGCCATAGAACCCTCTAACAGATCACAAAATCCACCCTGTCATCGGCACATGTCGTATAATCAGCGCCTCGACTTTAGGCGTACAAGATGCAGCCAGGGTCTTAACGGGGGGATAAAGAATGGCGAAATTCTTCGGTTTTTTGGTGATTGTGATCGCAATCGCCGGTGCATATTTGCTCTTTGCACCAGTTCCGATTGACCCGATTGCATGGACGCCGCCCAAAAACCCTGGAATGAGTGGGGTATTCTCCGAAAATGAGGATCTCTCACCGGCAATTCGCATTGCAGACGGTCAGGGGGTTGGCCCCGAGGACACGACGATCGGGCCCGCAGGATGGCTTTATACCGGGTACGCAGATGGGCGTATTGTGCGGATCAATCCGATCGACGGACCCGAAGCAGAGATAGAGGTGATCGCCAACACAGGCGGCAGGCCGTTGGGGCTGCAATTTGATGCCGAGGGCAATCTGATCATTGCCGATGGTGAAAAGGGACTGTTGTCCCTTGATCCTGGCGGCACCTTGAGTGTGCTCACAGACAGCGTCGATGGGGTCAAAATGCTCTTCGTCGATGATCTCGACATTGCGACCGACGGAAAGATCTGGTTCTCCGATGCCTCGACGCGGTTTGGTATCCACGACAACCTGCTTGATGTGATGGAAAGCCGGAAAACAGGACGCCTGCTCTCATTCGACCCCTCGACTGGTGTCACGAAGGTCGAGCTTGGTGATCTGGGTTTTGCCAACGGGGTTGCGTTGGCGGCAGATGAGAGCTTTGTGCTCGTCAATGAGACATTCCGGTATCGGGTCACGCGGCTTTGGCTCACAGGGCCCAAAGCAGGTCAGACAGATGCATTTCTCGAAAACCTGCCTGCACATCCAGACAACCTGTCGCGGGCGCCAGATGGCAGCTTCTGGATTGCGCTCGTTGCGCCAAGGTCCCAGGCGCTGGATGATCTTATGCCAACACCTTTTTGGCGAAAACTCGTGATGCGGCTGCCTGAAGCTATGCGGGGCCCGTTGATTGTCCCGTTCGGCTGGATTATTGCAGCAAATGAAGCCGGAGACGTCACCGCAAATCTGCAGGATCCCAATGGCACGTTCAGCACAATCACCAGCGTCAACGAATATTCAGGGCATCTCTATCTGGGGAGCCTGGTTGAAGAGGCTGTGGCCCGCATTCCAGCACCCTGACGGAAGGGCTAGTCAGATGGCGGTCCTTTGAGCTCCACGACGTTGCTTTCCGGGTCTTTGATGTAGATCGACGGCCCGTTGCCTTCTGCACCATAGCGGATGCCGCTTTCTTCGACCGTGAGGCCGTGTTGGCGCAGGTGGTCCATAAGGGCACCTTCATCCCAGGGCTCAATGCGCAGGCAGAAATGATCGATATTGCGGACGTTGGGGGCGGCAAGAACCTCCTCCACGCCGATAATATCGATAAGGGACCGGCCAGCTCTCAGTTGAACGATCTTGAATTGCGGGATCTCGCGTTCAACAACAGCTCCCAATACCGTCACATAAAACTCAATCAGCGCGGCTGCATCAGGTGTTCTAAGGACGATGTGATCCAACCCTTTAAGAGAGAAGGGGGGAATCTGTGTATCTGAGAGGGGGGGCATGGGCCTGTTCTCCGTGTCTGAAGAAAAAATCCGTCTAAAACCGGCAGAATTGAGCGATAAACCGCGATATATATTGCACGGCTCGCCACTTCAAGCTATGTGCATGTCGTAACAGTAGCAGCTGACTGTTGGGGCGTGGCCAAGTGGTAAGGCACCGGTTTTTGGTATCGGCATCGCAGGTTCGATCCCTGCCGCCCCAGCCATACAGCGCAGCTAAAAGGCACCTGATTTTTCCTCGTTTTGCTACCCGATGTCGACATTGTGGAGCTGTGCCCACCTGTTCAGGATGAATATCCGGAAAGCGGCATTGAGGGCGGCACCAGACCAATATCCTTCAGCATTCAAGAGGGTTTCTGCCCGTTGCGGGTCGACGAGCGCGCCGAGCGCAAAATCAGGAGACCTGAAGGCGGCAGAAATTGCTTTGCCCAGGCTGCCCTGCATCCACTGGTTCTGGGCGGTCACAAAGCCCATTTTGTCCCGGCGATCGAGAATGGCGTCAGGCACAAGGCCTCTAAGCGCATTGCGCATCAGCGCCTTGGTCTGACCTTTGGAAATTTTGGTTTTCGTTGGTAGCTCCAGAAGATATTCCACCAGCCGGAAGTCAAGGAAGGGAACCCGGCTCTCAATGCTCCACGCCATGGAATTGCGATCCTCGTAGCGCAGCAGGGGAGGCACACTGAACCGCAACAGATCGTCGATCTGGCGTTCGCTTGATCGGTAGGTGGTGAGAGTGCTGCCCGGGCTGCTCTTATCCCAGTCATCCTGAAATCCAGACTGAACCAGGCCCGCCATCGGGTCTGCATTGCCGCGCCGCAGGAAGGCGGGCAGATAGCGCACCCCTTCTGAGAGGCGCAGCAAACCCCGATCGCCCCGGATGGCTAAGGACGTCAAACCGGACAGGAAGCTCGCCCATTGGTTTTGCTTAGCGCTCTCTAGAAGTGCATAGACGAGGTATTTCCGGTATCCGCACAGTGCTTCATCAGCACCTTGACCATCAAGCAATACTGGAATGTCGGCGTCACGGGCGCTCTTCATGAGGAGGTACTGGGCATAGATGCTGGCAGTTGGAAAAGGTTCTTCCTGCGTCAGGATCAATGCGTCGAGGTCCGCTCCGAAACCCTCTTCACCGGGAAACACCGTGTGGGGCTCTGTGCCGCACTTCTCGATGACAAGATCAGACCAGCTGCGTTCATCAAAAGCCGGGTCCGTTGACGCCGAGGTGAAAGTGGCCAGCCGATGATCGTCGGATAGTCCTTCTGCGACCTGACAAACAATGGCTGAACTGTCGAGACCGCCCGACAGACAGGCCCCCACGGGCACGTCGGATCTCATGCGCAGATCAACGGCAGACGAAAACAGTGTGCGGAATTCGTCTTCCGCATTGCCAGCCGACACTGAACGTGCCGCGAGACGGTCGTCAGAAGGTGGACGCCAGAACGCCACCGGCGCAAGGACAGGCGACTGCGACATGTCGATTGATGCGTAGTGCCCGGGCGGAAACGCTGTGATTCCCTGGAAGAAGGTTTCCTGGGTATGGTTGACGGTTCCCCACCGAAGAAAATCGGCTGCAATGGTTTTGTTGAGCCTGCGGGGCAAGCCGGGCAGGGTCAGGAGCGCCTTGATCTCAGATGCGAAATAGAGCTTCCCCTCATGTTGGGTCAGGTGCAGTGGCTTGATGCCAAAGCGGTCTCGCGACAAAACGAGACGGCCCTGCCTCTTGTCCCAGATGGCAAGCGCCCACATTCCGTTGAAGCGGGAGAAGCAATCCGTGCCCCATTGCCTGTAAGCCGCAAGGATCACTTCACTGTCCGTTGCCGTACGAAACTCAACGCCTAAGGATTTCAGCTCCTGACGGAGCTCGACATAGTTGTAAACCTCGCCATTAAAAACCATGGCCAATTGTTCATCAGCGCTCACAAACGGCTGAAGCCCGGCGCTGCTCGTATCAATGATCGCAAGGCGTCGATGCCCGAGTGCCAGATGGCCGTGGGCGGAAGGTAGGGTTCGGTTGAGCGCGACCTGGAGTGATTGATCGTTGCCGATCAGCGCGAAACCTGCACCATCTGGTCCTCTATGAGACTGCACGTCTGTCATCGCTCTGATGATCGACAGATCAGCGTCTCTTTCGCTCAGAATTCCTGCTATGCCGCACATGTAGGTATCTGTCCCCAGGGTCAGTTCGAGCGGGCCGTGAGGCGTCGCGTCAATCGAGTAATAGCAGACCAGTCAGGATGCACCAGCTGACCAAATGAGCTGCCTTCAACAGCCGCTGTTTTTCTCAGCACAATGAAACAAAACGCTGAGTAGGAGAGGGTTGTGGCAAGCGCGGCACCTGGTAGCCCCAGCAGAGGCACAAGAAGGAGATTAAGCACCACCGTGAGCACTACTGCATATCCCGCCGCAGCTGATGCCGCCCCGTTTTCTGATCGTGCAAAAAGTGCGTAGGACCCAACCACCCCGATGGCCATTGCGAAGATGCCGGGCAGCAGCAAAATCGAAATCCAGGCAGCCTGCGTGAATTCGTCTGAGAAGAAGATGAGAATGGCGAGAGGAGCTGCGATCAGAAAGACAGGAAACAGGATCAGGCTGACTGCACTCAGTGGCTGCAGGACCCTGGTGACCGATCTTTCCTGATCACCGGCATGGTGCGTAAGAGTGGCGTTTGCCAGCGACCTTGGCAGGTAGAGGATGACCTCGACGGCGGCAACGGCAACCGAATAGACGCCGAGCGCCGTGACGCCCAGATATCCAGAGATGAAAAAATTATCCAACCGGAAATTGGCGGCGTTCATCACGAAATAGGGATAGGCTTTGAACCCATAGCGACACTGTCTTCTGAAAAACCGAAGATGGAAGATCGGGAGCTGTCCGGCATCATTCAGCACGTAGACAAACCAATAGACCGTGCAGCCGATAAGGCCTGCTGACCACCACATCAGTCCAACCTCGACAGTCAGTTCGCCGGTTGTCGCCGTGGCGATCAATCCCCCAACAAAAATGACATTGTGGAGCGCGGTGCCAATGAAGCGGACACCGAACCGGTCCCGCCCAAACAAGATAGCGCCACAGAGCAGTCCAAAGAGACCGATAGGCAGATCAACCCACAAGACAATCATCAAGGTCTCGCTCAAAGGGTCCAGCAATCCGGTAAAGTGTCGAAGCGAGAAGATGATGCCAATGGCGATAGGTGCCACCAGCAGCGTTAAAGCGACAGTGCTGCCAATCAAGGCAGCGCGCTGAACGGGCTTTCTGGCTCGCGCGCCAAAGTAATTGTTCCCGGTATCAAATCCAAAGAGAACGGCCACGGTCAAAACGGAATAGCTTGCAAGAAAGAGGGTAAAAGTACCCTGGGCGGTAGCGCCGCTCAACCAAGTGAACAGGAGAATGGCCAATACTTTCCCTGCCAGCAATGCCGCATTTTCCATGGCTGCAAGAAGGGAGGACTTTAACATAGGGTCTTTCGGAGGGTTTTCTGGCCTGTTTCGGCGAGAATAATAGTTGATTATTAATTCTGTGTATGGCCTTTTCGCCAATATCCTTACCGTGCGCAGAAAAAGTTGGGATGTTAGGGTCGAAGAAACAGTTCTGTCTCGACCTGCTCCAAATGTCGTTCTGCCAAATCTGAAGCAAGAGAATGGCCAAAATTCGGGTTCTAACAGTCGTTGGTGCAAGACCTCAATTCGTCAAAGCGGCAGTGGTGAGCCGGTCTATGCGGGGTCAATCTCAGATGGAGGAATTGATCCTCCACACGGGGCAGCATTATGACCATGACATGTCAGAGGTATTTTTCGACGAATTAGCGATCCCGCATCCTGCCTATAACCTTGGTGTGGGATCAGGGTCTCACGGTGCCCAGACAGGCGCAATGCTCGCCAAAATCGAAGAAGTCATCCTTGCTGAAAAACCTGATTGGGTTTTGATCTACGGCGATACGAATTCAACGCTTGCCGCAGCCCTTGCAGCTTCAAAACTCCATGTGCCCGTGGCACATGTTGAGGCAGGTTTGCGATCGTTCAACAAGCGGATGCCTGAAGAACAGAACCGGATCGTGGCCGATCACCTATCGAGTCTGCTTCTGACGCCGACGGTGGCAGCAGATAAAAATCTGGCGCGCGAAGGCATCGACGAGGGAAAAATTCGGCAAGTGGGAGATGTCATGTATGACGCAACTCTCTATGCAGGACAGCGTGAGCAGTCGGGACAGTCAATTCTGGAAAAGCTGGACCTACAGGCTGATCGCTACATTCTGTCCACCATTCATCGGGCAGAAAACACGGACGATCCCGTGCGCATGGAAGCCGTGCTGGCTGGTTTGGCGGAGGCTGCTGAAAGTCACACGGTCTTGCTGCCGCTCCATCCGCGAACAAAAAAGCTGATCTCAGAAGACGACCGGCTGGGGCAATTTGCAAGCAAGTTGAAAATCGTCGCCCCGGTTGGGTATTTTGAAATGGCAGCGTTGGAAGCAAAGGCAGCGTTGATCGTCACAGATTCAGGCGGCGTCCAGAAGGAAGCCTATTTTCACCAAAAACCCTGTGTGACCCTTCGAGATGAAACCGAATGGAACGAGCTTGTTGATTTGGGCTGGAACCGAGTCCAACCACCAACCTCCCGGAAAGCAGTTGCAGAGGCGGTGTCCGCCGCGCTGGGTACAACCGGTGATACCGGCGCGGCACCTTACGGGAACGGACGGGCGGGGCAACAGATTGTCGAGACATTGACCACGTTTCAGCCCTAGGAGCGTTACAGCGGTCAAGGTTGTGAGGTCTTAGGCCCAAAGCACCGACCGTCCGTGGTTTGCTGTGACCCAGAATGGCCATTTACTCTGATCCCTCAAAATGGAAGATATCGGAGAATTAAGGGGTGAATGTTGGCTCGACAGGTAGTAAAAGCACACAATTGATCCGGAGGAAACAAAGCCTCCAATCTGGCGCTTGTGAAGGCGGGAGTTTGTGAAATTTTGGGAATGCAATACGAAAAATGTCTGACATAAGCGAAGCAGCGGCGGATTTCATAGGCAGGATAGAAACCAGCGAAGTCAAGGTGGGCATAATTGGCCTGGGCTATGTGGGACTTCCGCTGGTTCAGCTGTTCTGTAGGCAATCGTTCCTCGTGACTGGGTTCGACATTGACGAAGATAAAGTTGCGAAATTAAACGCTGGCGAAAGCTATATCGGACATATTTCATCGGAAGACGTGCGCGGGCTTGTTGATAGCGCCGGGTTCAAAGCGACAAGCGACTTTGATCAATTGGCTGCAATGGACGCGATTATTGTTTGTGTTCCCACACCATTGACCCGGCACCGAGAGCCAGATCTGACAGCGGTCACTGAAACATCCAAAGCCATCGCCAAGCGATTGCGGCCGGGACAATTGGTTGTGCTGGAATCAAGCACCTTTCCAGGCACCACAGATGAGATTGTGAAAAGCGTATTGGAAGCAGGGGGGTTGAAAGCGGGATCAGATTTCTACCTTGCCTATTCGCCAGAACGCGAAGACCCCGGCAACAAAATCCACACTGCTCAAACCACCCCCAAAGTGGTCGGTGCCGATGGCGCCGATGCTGCTGCGATTACAAATGCGCTTTACAGCAAGGTGATTGATGCGACTGTTCTGGTTTCGAGTAGCCGCACAGCGGAGGCGGTCAAACTGACAGAGAATATTTTTCGATCGGTCAATATTGCGCTTGTCAATGAACTCAAAGTCATTTTCGACAAGATGGACATTGATGTTTGGGAAGTGATTGATGCAGCAGCCAGCAAACCTTTCGGCTTCATGCCATTCTATCCGGGGCCGGGGCTGGGCGGACATTGTATTCCAATTGACCCCTTCTATCTGACCTGGAAAGCCCGGGAATTTGATGTGCCAACGCGGTTCATTGAGCTTGCGGGCGAAATCAACACGGATATGCCGAATTATGTGATCTCCAAGCTTGCTCAGGCGTTGAACGATCATTTTTCCCGGTCAGTAAAGGGATCCCGCATCTTGACCCTAGGGATTGCCTACAAGAAAGACATTGATGATATGCGCGAAAGCCCGTCTCTTGTGCTGATCGAGAGACTGGAGGCTGCGGGCGCGATCGTTGATTTTCATGACCCGTTTATTCCCGAAATACCTCACACCCGAGAGCATGATCACCTCGCAGAGCGCCGGTCGGTAGCCCTGACGCCGGATTTGCTAAAAGGATACCACGCGGTGCTTATCGCGACTGACCACTCGACTGTCGACTACGAAATGGTGTCGCAGCATGCCCCGCTCATTGTTGACACGCGCAACAAAGCCCACCGTGGCGACGGCTTAAATGCCATCATCGTAAAAGCCTGACGGGAAGAAACAGCATGACAAAAAGCGATGTCGGAGTGGTTGTCTGTGGATGCGGGCATTGGGGAAAAAATCTCGTCAGAAATTTCGCAGAATTGGGTGCGCTTGTTGGTGTCAGCGACCCGAACGCGGAGCTGGCCGAGACGTTCGCCAAAGAATTTTCTGTTGAGGCCCTGACATGGGACGAAACGCTGAACAGCGACAGGGTGTCTGCTGTCGCGATTGCAGCACCTGCAGAACTCCATGCTCAATTGGGTATTGAGGCGATGCAGGCCGGCAAGCATGTTTATGTGGAGAAGCCATTGGCGCTCAGCCGTACAGACGGTGAGAAGCTCATCGCAACAGCCAAAGAAACCGACAGGCGATTGATGGTGGGGCACCTGCTCCAATATCATCCGGCGTTTCTTGCATTAAAAACGATGACAGATGCAGGTGAGCTTGGCCGGTTGCAATACGTGTATTCCAATCGATTGAGCCTTGGAAAAATTCGCCGTGAGGAGAATGTTCTGTGGAGCTTCGCGCCGCACGACATTTCGATGATCCTGGCGCTGGTGGGCGAGCAACCGACGGAAGTTCGCGGACGCCTCACCCCGATGCTTCATGAGACTATCTCAGATACAGCGCATGTGGACCTGTCCTTTGCAAACGGCGTACGGGGTCATATTTTTGTTTCCTGGCTTAATCCCTTCAAGGAACAGAAGCTGGTAGTGATTGGTGACAAAGGCATGGCGGTGTTTGACGACCGAGCGCCCTGGGGTGAAAAACTTACGCTCTATCGTCATCAAATCCAGTGGAACGGTGGCGTGCCTGTCCTAAATCCGGCAAATGCCGAGCCGGTGTCGCTCCCCGACGCAGAACCGCTAAAGCTTGAGTGCCAGCACTTCATCGACTGCGTTGAGTCAGGCGATACACCGCGAACGGATGGCCGCGAAGCATTGGGTGTGTTGGATGTGCTTCTTGCTGCCGACCCTCAATCTGATCAGGCGATTTTTCCCGCGGTACAAATCCATGAGAGTGCATACGTGGATGATCATGTCTCAATTGGGCAGGGCACGAAGGTCTGGCACTTTAGCCACCTGTTAAGTCATGTATCTTTAGGCAAGAACTGTTCCGTCGGCCAGAATGTCGTGATCGGCCCCAACGTAACGGTCGGCAATGACTGCAAGATCCAAAATAATGTCAGCCTATATGACGGCGTTGAACTGGAAGATGGCGTTTTCTGCGGTCCGTCCTGCGTTTTCACCAATGTGAATAATCCCCGCGCCGAGATTGAGCGCAAAGATGAGTTTCTGAAGACGCTGGTTAAGCGTGGTGCAAGCATTGGCGCCAATGCAACCATTGTCTGTGGCTCGACGCTGGGAGAGTTCTGTTTCATCGCTGCGGGTGCGACAGTCACGAAAGACGTCCCGGCATATGCCCTCATGGCTGGCGTTCCAGCCAAACGCATTGGATGGATGAGCGCTGCCGGTGGACGTCTATCTGATGATCTTGTCTGTCCGATCAGTGGATCGAAATACAAAGAAGTCGGGCCAAATGAGCTCGAGGAAATCAAAGAGTAAACGTATGAGCCCCCAATCAATTGCCTTCATTGACCTTGTTGCCCAGCAAAATGCGATGCGAGACCGTATTGACGCTGCAATAGGCACTGTTCTGGACCATGGCCAATACATCATGGGTCCTGAAGTGCGCGAGTTTGAAGCGCAGTTGGAAACATTCTGCGGGGCCAAGCACGCGCTTGGCTGTGCGAACGGAACCGACGCACTGGCAATCGTTCTCATGGCCTGGGGCATCGGGCCTGGTGACGCGGTATTTGTGCCGTCATTTACGTATGTTGCCAGTGCCGAAGTTGTCGGCATGCTGGGGGCGACACCCTTTTTTGTCGATGTGAGCGAAGAGACGTTCAACATCGACCCGGCGAGCTTTGAGAAGGCAATCTCCACAGCCAGGGCGCAGGGGCTCAATCCGGCCGTGGTAGTGCCTGTCGACCTGTTTGGACAACCGGCGGATGTTCCAGCGATTGAAGCCATTGCGGACCAGCACAAAATCAGGATCCTGGTGGATGCTGCGCAGAGTTTTGGGGCAACACTTCACAATCACCGTGTGGGCACATGGGGACATGCGAGCACCACCAGTTTTTTCCCGGCAAAACCTCTGGGCTGCTACGGCGACGGCGGGGCGATATTTACCCAGGATGATGAGCTGGCAGAGGTGATGAACTCAATCCGGTTGCATGGTAAGGGATCTGAAAAATACGACAATGTCCGTATCGGAATGAACTCCAGGCTAGACACGCTTCAGGCTGCAATCTTGAAAGTGAAGCTGGAGGCTTTTCCAGAAGAACTCATCGCGCGGGACCGGGTCGCCAAAACCTATGAGCGGGAATTGGCTGGTATCGCGAGAACACCGCAGCTGATTGACGGGGCAACCTCTGCATGGGCGCAATACACGCTCATTTTGGAGAACCGGGATGAGGTGCAGAGAGCCTGCCGTGAAAAGGGCGTCCCCACTGTCATCTACTATCCCAAGCCACTGACACAACAAACAGGCTACCGGGACTATCCGGTTGTGGAGGGTGGCACCCCTGTTTCGGAAGGCTTGTCAGCCCGCGTCCTCAGCCTGCCCATGCATCCCTACATGACGGAAGAAGACCAAGGCACCATTTGCGAAACAGTCAAAGCCGCGCTCGCATCCTAAGAGAATGCTACCGATAGAGAAGTTTGTACTGCGCCTTTAGAAGTGCAGCGCGCCAACGGTTGGGCCACCTATCAAACGATTTCCATAGATCTGCATAGTGGGCAATTGTCTCGCTCCCGCTCAGCGTGGCAAGAGCAACAAGATAGCCTGTTGTCATCTCGTGGTAGCGCGGGCTGTGGGGGTTAAAGGGGGCATCCGGCCCTTGCCAGTCATAGCGCGTCCACCAGGTGTCGGTGAATGTGGGCAGCATGCATTCGGCTGACGCGAGACCCTCCTGAAATAATTCGCTGGTTGCGTCATCCTGTAACCAGGTTGAAACTTCCCACAAGCCAAACAGAGCCGCCAGGAAGCCGTTGAAGGTGCCATTCATTTGTTTGGGATATTCTTCGAAATAGAGACTGCCCGTCGGAGGAAAATGCGCAGCGAACCCTCCCTCAGACGTTGGTATCGCAAACTTTGAAATGGACTTGAGCGTGGCCTCTTTGTAGGACGGCTCGCCGGTCAGGAGGAAAGCGCGCAGCATCACTGAGGCTCCTCGAGCCTGCGCAAGAGCCGAAGGCCAGGGTGCCGTCGACTCGTACCAATCAAACAGATAATTCCAGTCGCCCTCAGGGGTCTGCCGCGCGCGGAAATAGTCCGCATAGGCCAAAAACCGGTCAAGGTGCGAATCACCTTCACCCGCCAGCCATCGGTCGTGATGTCCAAGCGCGGTTTGAAACGCTGCTTCTGGATTGACTTGATCGCCGATGGTGCCGCCGTAGGGCAGGACTACGATCCCGTCATCATTCAGAAGCGGAAAATCAGTTCTGCTCCGGTAATCCACGATGAAATGAGGCGAAGGTCGCTGTTCCATATAGGCTTTTAGGTCAGTAGAAGTACATAGGTTGGGAGGGTCGGGCTTGTACCAGAAAGTTGCTGTGGTCGGCCGCCCCGTCACGCGGGGAGCGACATAGACAGACAGTAGCTCAGTCAGTCGTTTAAGCATGTTCTTCTAAGGCTTGCCATGTGCTAAAAGTTGAACCGTCGAGAGTCTGTTTCTTCTATGA
>JAJFGY010000084.1 GCA_021775935.1 Alphaproteobacteria bacterium | reverse complement strand
CTACAAAGAACTGGATCTGGGCAATGCATCCAAGTCCGATGAGAACCTGATTGCGGCAATGGTCGCCCATCCGATCCTGATCGAGCGGCCCATCGTGCTCTCAGGTGGCAAGGCGGCGCTCGGACGGCCACCAGAGCAGGTGCTGGAAATTCTCTAACGTTTGGCGGCAAGACCGGTTAACAGTTTTGGGTAGTAACGCCCAAGCGCGAAAGCGCGTGTGATATTGAAGAGCGCGAGAGCCGCCCAAAGCCCATGATTGCCAAAGGGCAGCAGCACATACCAGAAGAAAAAGAAGGCACCCGTCGAGACGAAGGACGCGTTGCGCATCTCCCGCGCTCGGGTGGCGCCGATAAAAATCCCATCAAGCTGGAAGCAGGCAACAGAGATAAACGGCATCAGCGCAGCCCAGGGCAGATAGGTGCGCGCACTTTCACGAACCTCCGGGCTGGTGGTCAGGAAATCGATCCAAAACCCACCGAGCAGGAGAAAACTCCCGCTCAACAAGACGGAGAGGATCAGAGCCCACAGACTGGTGAGCCACACTGCGCGGCTGAACTGGTTTTGGTGACGTGCGCCCATCGCGGCACCGACCAGGGCTTCCGCGCCAAAAGCAAAACCATCCAGAAAGAAGGCACTGAAAGAGACGAACTGCATCAACACAGCATTCACGGCGAGCACCGTGTCGCCTTGGCGTGCGCCCTCCATTGTGAAAAAGCTGAACGCCAGGAGAAGCACCAGTGTGCGGATCATGATGTCGCGATTGACCGAGAGCGTGGCGGAGATTTTTTCCCAGGCACTGACGATCTTCCAGTTCCAGCGTCCCTCATAATTGCGCAACAGTGTAAGGGCGATGCCAACCCCCACAAACGCTGTGGCGATCTCTGCGATCAGCGTGCCAGCGGCGATGCCCGCCACACCCCAGTTGAAGTTCAGGACGAAAAGCGCATCGAGGCTTGCATTCACCCCGTTCAGAAGAATTTGAAGCACCATGGCGAGGCGGGTCTGTTGCATGCCCACCAGCCATCCGAGAACGGCATAGTTTGCGAGCGTGAAGGGCGCGCTCCACATCCGAATGCTGAAATAGGTCTGGGCTTCCTGCTCAACAGCCCCACTTCCCTGTATGAGGTCAAACGCAACCCATTTGAGCGGAAGTTGCAGAAGAAGAAGGCCTGCGCCCGCAATCCCTGCGATCAGGAGGGCACGTCCAAGGGCCGCACGGATCTCAGACGCATTGTTCGCACCGTAAGCCTGCGCGGTGAGCCCGGTGGTGCCCATGCGCAGGAAACCAAACGCCCAAAAGAGAAACGTAAAGATGAGCGCACCCACGGCGACCGCCCCAATGAGGGACGCATCGCCCAACTGACCGATCACCGCGGTATCGACGATCCCCAGAAGCGGCGTCGACAGACCCATCAGGATGATCGGCGTGACGAGCGTCAGTACCCGTTGGTGGGTGATCGGGCTATTGGGATCTTCAGTCACAGAGGGTCTTAACTGTCTTCTGGAGGCTTCAGGAGGAAGTGCCCGTGTGCTGCGGCGATGGCTTTCGTATGTTCATCCTGCCAGGCTTCCACATGAACGTTGGCGACGCGACGGCCATGTTTGGTTATCCGTGCGCGCGCAAACGTGTCTTGTGGTTTGCCGGATCGGAGGTAGTCGATGGTGAGGTCGATTGGTTTTGGCAATACTTCGCCACCCGTCTCGTAGGCAAGCTGCATGATCGCGGTTGTTTCGAGGAACGAGCCGATGACACCGCCATGAAGGGCCGGCAGAACAGGGTTGCCGATAATCTTCGGGTCAAACCGAAGCACCGTGGTGATTTCCGTGCCTTTCTGGTCAACCTCAATGCCGATGAACTTGGCATAGGGAATGGCGTCGATCAGCTTGGTTAGGTCGACTTTGGTGCCTGCGTCGCGCGCTTGCTTTAGAATATCCATGGCTTAGCCCTCAACTTTCTTGATGAGGCCCTGCTCGGCGGCGTCAGCGGGGGGCATTGATCGGTTCGCGGCAAGCATGAACGCGCCGACGGATGTGGCGATAGGGTCGTCAACATCATCGTGATAGGCGGTACCGCGAACAAATGCGATGTTCCTGGTGACTTTGTAACAATGTGCATGGGTGGTGAGATCAAGCTTTGGCGTCGCGGGTTTCATGTAATCAATCCGCAGGTCAAGCGTCGCGATAGCCATCCGTTCAGGTAGTGCGAGTTGCACGGCGACCCCGGAGACATTGTCGAGGGCTGAGGTGATGACACCGCCATGAATGACACCAGTGTCGGGATTGCCAATCAGCTTCTCGTCATAAGGCACACTCATCCATGCCTCTCTCTCCTTCGCGTCCAGGATCTGCATATTGATCGCTTTGGCAAAAGGCACGTGGGAGATCAAAACATCTCGCAAAACGTCGATATTTTCTTTGATTGTTTTCTCGTCCATGGGCTTGTCCGTTGTTTGCTCCCCGTGGGCGATAGCTAGGCGGTTCTTCCCCCTTGCGTCAAGCAAGCCGCCTAACTGCAAAACTAGACCAGGGTCTAGTCATCTCTATAATTGCGCACATAGACATTTTACAGAGTGGGAAAAGAGATGGCTGATCTGCCAAGAGCTTGCATTATCGGAGCAGGGTGTAGTGGGTTCTCGACGGCTAAAGCGCTGCAGGACAAGGGCATTCCGTTCGATATTTTTGAACTGTCGGATACGGTCGGTGGCAATTGGGCTTACGGCAATAAAAACGGCATGTCTGCTTGTTATTCGTCGCTGCATATCGACACTTCCAAATACCGCATGCAGTTTGAAGACTTCCCCATTCCAGATGAGTATCCGGATTTTCCGCATCATTCTCAGGTGCTGGACTATTTTAATGCCTATCTGGATCACTTCAGATTGCGAGAGAAGGTCACTTTCAACACAGCTGTCACCCATGTTGAACGGATGGAAGACGGTACCTGGAAGGTGACGCTGGATCGCTCTGGCGCGGGGGGAGCTTCACAAGACGTCGACTATTACGATGCGCTCTTTGTGTGCAACGGCCACCATTGGTCACCCCGTTGGCCGACGCCCGCTTTTGAGGGCGCGTTTGACGGCATTCAGATGCACGCCCATGCCTATCTGTCTCCGTTCGAACCCTATGATTTTCGTGACAAGAACATTGTCGTCGTTGGCATGGGCAATAGCGCCATGGACATTGCGTCTGAGTTAAGCCAGAAGCCCATCGCAAAAAACCTGTGGGTTGCAGCCCGTCGCGGCGTTTATGTGTTGCCAAAATATATTGGTGGTCAGGTGGCAGACAAGGCGTCTTTGCCAACGTGGATACCGCTTTGGGCGCAACGCAAGCTTGCGGCGACGGCAATCAAGAGGGCCGTAGGGAATATGGAAGACTATGGTCTTCCCAAGCCTGATCATGCGCCCTTAGAGGGGCATCCTTCTGTTTCCGGCGAATTTCTTACCCGTGTCGGCTGTGGCGACGTGAAGATGAAGCCGAACATCGACCGGTTTGATGGTGGCCAGGTGCGTTTCACTGACGGTACCGCTGAAGATGTGGACATCGTCATCTATGCGACTGGTTACAATGTGGAATTTCCATTCTTTGATCCGAATTTCCTATCGGCAAAAGACAATCACCTGCCCCTCTTCAAACGCGCGATCCGTCCCGATCTGCCAAATCTCTTTTTCATGGGGTTGGCCCAGCCGCTGCCCACGCTGATAAATTTTGCCGAACAACAGGCAAAATGGCTGGCGGCCTATCTGGTGGGCGAATATGCGCTGCCATCAGAGGCTGAGATGGAAAAGGCAATCATCGCCGACGAAAAAGTCTATATCGGCCATTTCTATGAGTCGCCGCGCCACAAAATGCAGGTCGATTTCAATCGATACGTGAACGATCTCAAGAAAGAACGAAAAAAGGGGGCCAGGCGCGCCGCCGCCAGGGGCAATACGCTCCCGATCCCAGCGCGCGCGAGGGAAAAAGAAGTCGCATGACAGGCTCTTTTCCGTCGTTTCGCCCTTTTGCCGATCCTGATAGACTGATCCCTGTTCGCCGCTCAGGGCAGGACAAATTGCAGGGTATGCCAGGGTATTTATGTCGGAAACGATTGAAAAAGACGCAAAGCGGCCTCCAATGAGGGAGAACACCAAGCCGTTGGGCAAACGCGAGCGGACGAAAGCAAACAACCGGGAAGCCATTCTAGCAGCGGCGACCGAGATTTTTGCCGAGCTTGGATATGGGGCAACGACGGTTCGCGACATTATTCGCGAGACGGGGCTCGCGTCGGGCACGTTTTACAATTATTTCAAAAGTAAGGAAGAAGTCTTCGAAGCCCTGATGGATGAGAGCATGATGCGCATCCGTCCGCGTCTGCGGGCCGAGCGCATTCGCTCCCGGACTTTTGAAGAATATATCCACAATGCACTGCGCGCCTATTTTGAGTTTCTCGTCGCGGACAATGGCGCGCACCGGGTTATGCGCCGGAACACCGGCGCTTTGCGTGTACGCATGGACACGCCCGAAGTCATTGCAGGTTTTGAAGAGATCAGAGCTTACATCGAAGAAGACATCGCTGCAGGCAAGTTGCGCAATGTGGACGGGGAATATCTGACCGCTGCGGCGATTGGTCTTGCCCAGGAAATTGGCGAGAAGATGATGCTGCGCGACGATCCCGACCCGAAAGAAGCAGCTGAATTTGCTGCCAATCTGATTTTGAGCGGCGTTCCGGCACTGGCTCTAAAAGAATAACCCAAAAAGGACGAATGCAATGGGCCTTCAAAAGCTAATTGTTCGGACGTTGATGAAGCTTCCGGAAAGTTGGATCTTGAAACTCGCGGGCGGCACACCGGTCGTGATCGATGGACGCACAATGGATCCGCGCATACAGCTTTTGGCAGCGCAGGGCGCGAAGGCGCCGTCCATGACGACATTGCCTATCGAAGAGGCGCGCAAGGGCGCGGATGATGGTTTGGCAATGTTGGACGGTAAACCACGCCGCACCGTTGCTGTTCTCAATCGAACCATTCCAGGACCTGATGGGGACCTGCATGTGCGCATTTACACGCCCGCAGGCGCAACGGGACCCTTGCCCGGCATTGTCTATTATCACATGGGCGGCTGCGTGATCGGCGGATTGCAAACCTGCGATACGTTCTGCTCCATTCTGGCCGATGATTGCCGGGCCATTGTGGTGTCCGTTGATTATCGTTTGTCGCCTGAGCACAAATTTCCAGCGCCCATGGAGGATGCAATTTCCTCCTATCAGTGGGTCGCTGATAATGCGACGGCACTGGGCATAGATGACAGTCGCCTGGGCATTGGCGGTGACAGTGCAGGGGGGTGGCTCTCAGCCGTCGTCTGCCAACACCGCAAAAAAGAAGGCTTGCCGCAACCAAAGGCACAGCTTCTCATTTATCCTGCAACTGACGTCACGGCTGAAGGCGGGTCGCGGGAAAGCTGCAAGGATGTCTATCCGCTGACCGTAGAAATTATGGATTGGTTTATGGATCAGGTGATGAACACGCCGGAGGAAAAGCATGACCTCCGTGCATCCCCTGCGAAATCAGATGATGTATCAGGCCTTGCTCCAGCGATCATCACAACGGCAGGCTTTGACGTGTTGCGCGATCAAGGCGAAGCCTACGCCAAACAATTGAGCGCTGCCGGTGTGCCGGTGACTTATCGCTGCTATGACAATCTGTGCCACGCCTACACGGCATTTTCAGGCACGGTGCCCGCTGCAAAAGCAGCGTGTGAGGAAATCGCACGCGATATGGCCAGAGCCCTGGGATGAGAGCCCTGGGGTGAGGGCCAAAATCTAAAAGGAAGACATGGGGGAACATGCTCGGAACCGTGATCAGCGGAGACCGTCGGATCGGCGGTGCCGAATTGGAGATGCGCGTTAAAAAGGCGGCTAGCGGATTTCTCTCCTTGGGTTTGAATGAAGGGGATCGTGTCGCAATCCTCATGCGCAATGACATTGCTTTTCTGGAAGCAACCTTTGCGTGCGGCGAGCTGGGGCTCTATCCGGTGCCGGTGAACTGGCATTTCTCTGCAGACGAAACCGCCTATGTCCTCAAGGACTCCGACGCAAAGGCCCTTGTCATTCATGCTGATCTTCTGCCAGCGATTGTAGACAGTGTGCCCGGCACCGTGGAGATCATTATTGTCGAGACGCCGCCAGAGGTGCGCAGTGCCTATGGAATTGCTGATGAGGCAGCTCTTGTGCCAGCGGGGGAGCGTGATTGGGACAAGTGGCTTGCGGAGCAAGTTCCCTATGCAGGGGCTGCGAAGGCTGCTCCGGCAAGCATGATCTATACGTCAGGCACGACCGGGCACCCCAAAGGGGTACGTCGTCTGCCACCCAAGGAAGACCAGACAGCTGCGACGTTGGAAGCGCGCAAATACGTCTTTGATTTTCAGCCCTCCATGCGCGCGGTCATGACTGGGCCGCTCTATCATTCAGCCCCCAATCTCTATTCCACCTTCTCGGTGCGCATTGGCGGCACTTTGTTTCTTCAGCCCAAATTTGATGCAGAGGAAACGCTGGCCGTCATCGAGCGGGAAAAACTCACCCACGGACATCTTGTTCCGACAATGTTTGTCCGCCTTCTGCGTCTGCCCGAAGATGTGCGCGCGAAATATGATCTGAGCTCTCTTGTCCGTGTGATGCACGGGGCAGCGCCCTGTTCGCAAGCCATCAAAAGACAGATGATCGACTGGTGGGGTCCTGTCATCCACGAATATTACGGCGGGACCGAAACCGGTGCGGCAGTACATTGCTCATCAGAAGAATGGCTCGCCCATCCAGGCACTGTCGGCAAAGCCATTCCCGGGGCGACGGTCAAAATATTGGATGATCAAGGCGTAGAACGTGCCCCTGGCGAGGTTGGAGAGATTTTCCTCCGTCTCTGGTCCTTCCCGGATTTCACCTATCACAACAAAGAAGCAGCACGTGGCGAGTGCGAGCAGGATGGATTGATCACGTGCGGAGACGTTGGCTGTCTGGATGAAGACGGTTTTCTCTACCTGCGCGATCGCAAGCGCGACATGGTTATTTCCGGCGGTGTGAACATTTACCCCGTCGAAATTGAGCATGAACTCATCCAAATGCCTGGCGTGCAGGATTGCGCCGTGTTTGGCATTCCCAATGAGGAGTTTGGTGAAAGCCTGGCGGCTGCAATCCAGCAAGTTGATGGCGCAACACTGACCAGCGCTTCTGTGAGGCAGTGGCTCGCCCCACGCATTGCGAAATACAAGCTTCCCCACGTCGTGACGTTCCACGAGACACTCCCGCGAGAGGAAACCGGGAAGATCTTTAAGCGCAAATTGCGCGATCCCTATTGGAAAGATGCAGGCAGAGCGATCTAGAGCGTTCCCAGTTGAAGATGAAGCATTTCAATGTCCGGAAAGTGCATAGACAAGGCAACCGTCTATTCACCGAACGCGCCGACCCACATCACTGAGAAGATATCGGCACTTGGTTCCGGGCGATTGGAAAACCGAACAGGGGGAGCGATCAGTTCATTGTCGGCATTGAACGTTCCAGTAATTCCCCACATGGCAGAAAGCTGTGGGCCGGGAACCCCGATATAGCGCAAGTCATGGGCTTCTACGCGGGTGTGTCCGTCTGCAAGAGCCTCAATGCGCCAGCCGATTTCCCCCATCGCAAAACGCTCCAACACCCGGTACTCCATCGTTCGAGAGAATTCTGAGATCAGCGCGCTATCTTCTTTGGGATAGATCGTCCACGTGATCGGCGTATTAGTCAGGGGGGAATAGAAGCCGACACGAACCGCATCGTCTGTCTCCGCGTTCACGCGCCGGAACCAGGGTTGGAACAAAGTTGGGTAAGAAGAAATTTCCACCGTCTTAATGCCTTGGTCGGCAAGGGTTTTGCGTGCGGCAATCTTTGTTTCTTCGTTGATGCCCCACGCATAGATCTGCCACCCGACACTCATGACAATCGCAGCACCTGCGATGTGAGGGGACCATCCGGGCTTCCCGAATGTGCCGCGTCGCACCAGCCAGCCGCAGAGAAGCGCCAGGGCAAGGAGGCCGGTATAGACAGGGTCAATGATCGACATGGCGTTGACGGCAAAGCGTTCATCAGAGAACGGGGCGAGAAGCTGTGTGCCATAGGGTGTCAGGACATCCAGAAACGGATGCGTGAGGAAGGCAAGCACTGAAAGCCAAATCCAGGCGCTGAGCGCATGGGCATTCGACAGAATCTCAGGCAACTTCCCGGGAGATCGTGCTGCGCGCCACTGATACATTTTCCAGATCGCGATACCAAACAGGGGCCCGACAACCGGTCCAAAAAACACAGAATGGGTGACACCGCGATGGTGACGCCACTCATTGAGTGGATCAGAGAGGCTGCCAATAACGTCCAGATCGGGAACAGTAGCCAAGGCAGCCCCTGCGGCAAGGGCGCGCCAACCGAGCTTGGATTGAAAACCAACCTGGCCAATGACGGCTCCAAAAACAGCCTGTGTCACCGTATCCATGAGCACTCTCCCCTTTGCCGGCACCAGCACATTTCGCGCTCAGGCTAAATACCGGTAATCTGCAGCCAATAGATAGTAGTAAATAGGGGAGAAATCCATGCGGGCAATGCACGTACAGGAATTGTCGGACGATATTTCGTCAATCCAGATGGTCGAGGTGGATCTACCACCGCCGGGAGAAGGTGAAGTGCGCCTCAAATTGAAAGCGTGTTCCATCAATTTTCCCGATCTCTTGATGATCCAGGGAAAGTACCAGTTCAAGCCAGAGCTGCCTTTTTCGCCAGGCATGGAAGGCGCCGGGATTGTTGCAGAACTCGGGCCAGGCGTGGAGAACGTCTCCGTTGGGGATGAAGTGGTCGCGGGGCTGCGCATTGGCGGCTTTGCCGAAGAAGTAAACGTCTCTGGCGCTGCCTGTCGCCCCATTCCCAAAGGCATGGATTTTGTAAAAGCAGCTGCCTATCCGGCGGCTTACCTCACGGCCTATGTGGCACTCGTTGTTCGCGGCAATCTACAGGCAGGAGAAACGCTGTTGGTGCATGGCAGCACGGGCGGCGTGGGGTTGGCAGCCGTAGATGTGGGCAAGCTCATTGGGGCGACTGTCATTGCGACGTCCGCCTCTGATGAGAAGCTCAAGACCGTGAAAGCCCGTGGCGCAGACCATGTGCTCAACGTGGCGGACGGGTTTCGGGAGAAGGTAAAGGAGCTCAGCGGCGGTAAGGGCGCAGACGTGATTTATGATCCGGTCGGCGGTGACGTGTTTGATGAATCTGTGCGCTGCATCGGCTGGAACGGGCGTCTTCTTGTTATCGGTTTTACCAGCGGACGCATTCCCACTGTCCCTGTCAACATGCCGTTGATCAAAGGCTTTTCTGTTGTCGGTGTGCGCGCGGGTGAATATGGCCGCAGAGATCCTGAAGCTGGAAAGGAGAACATCGCGACCATTGATAGCTGGGCAAGTGAGGGCAAGATCGATCCCTATGTGTGTGCCACGTTCCCGCTGGCAAAAGCAGTTGATGCCATGCGCATGTTGCAAGACAGACAGGCGGTGGGCAAAGTGGTTCTCACCATGAACGAGGAGTGAGAATGATGCGCACGAGACTTGGATTGGTTGCAGTGTCCCTATTGCTGGCAACGACGGCCTGCGGCGCCGAAGAAACCGCGTCATTGGAGCTCACAGAGAATGGGTTGGGAAATCTGGGCAGCGGCACAGCCTATTCAGTCGAAGCAGTCTCTGACGCTCTGCCAGGCTACGCCGTCTCCGCTGAGAGCTATTACGCTGAGGGTGATCCCTACCCGATGATCGTTGTGCGTGATGGAGAAACAACCATTGCCGAAGTGTGGCCGCGCTTTGAAATGGAGGAATTTGTCGGCGCCATATTGGTGAAGTCTGAAGACATTGCCTTTGACGGTCGAGTATCGCTCAGAATGAAATATTCAGACCTGAGCGTTGCACCTCAGGAATGTGTGGCGGGCCTGGAAGACCGCTCTGGCTTGGCGCTGTGTCAGGACGGAAAGGTGCCCCATGTCGGGATCATCTTTGGCGGCGATTATGCCGGGCCAGATGGCGAACTGCCCCCGGCTGATGTGCTGAACAATTTCACGGTTCAGGAAATCACCTGGTCAGC
>JAJFGY010000083.1 GCA_021775935.1 Alphaproteobacteria bacterium | reverse complement strand
ATCCTTCGCGCATGTCATCAAAGATGGCGCCGTGGTCTGGAGCAGTGGTGCCTGAGGTCAGCCGAGCCGCGACAGCGACACCGAATCTTTAACCGCTTCCATCGCAACTGCGGTGCTTGTACTCGCGACGTTGGGAAGGCTGGAGATATCTTCGCCCAACACGCGTCGGTAGGATTTGATGTCGGTGGTCCGCACCTTCAACAGATAGTCATAGGTTGACGCAACCATATGACACTCCTCAACTTCGGGGATCCGCAGGACCCCCTCATTGAACGCCTGGAGATCTTTTTCGGTCGTTGCTGAGAGCTTCACTTCAACGAAAGCGACATGGTCGAGGCCAAGCTTGGCTGTATCCAGTATCGCCCGATAGCCTCGAATATATCCTTCTCGCTCCAACCTCGCCAAACGGACCTGGCACGGGCTCTTCGACAGGCCAACCTCGTCTGCCAATGCAGTGATTGTTATGCGCCCGTTTTTTGCCAGCGCGACGAAAATCTTCCTATCAATAAGGTCAATTTTCCCTATTTTCTCGGAATTCCCATCAGATATTCCCAATTCCATCACCAATTACAATTCAATAGACGTTCACTTTCACAAAACACAGGACAATTGATTTTCGCGTTTGAGTCAAGATTGCCGTTGCAAACACCAGGGACCAAGCGATGGCAGCTCTGGAAGAAATCCGCTCAGGCATGCGACAAGCGCACTGCGTGCCCGCGGAAGCATTGATCGAAAAGCTGGTAGAAGCATCCGCACCGTCTGCCGCACAGCGACATCAGGCAGTCGTCCGCGCCAACAAATTCATCGTCGCCCTCCGTGAAGACAATCAATCCAAATTTATGGACGCGCTCCTCTTGGAATACGGCCTCTCATCGGAGGAAGGCGTCGCGCTCATGTGCCTGGCCGAATCGCTGCTGCGGGTGCCTGACGCCCAGACCGTCGACCTGCTCATCCAGGACAAGATTGTTCCAGCAAACTGGCAACGCCATCTGTCAGACACCAATACACCGCTGATCAACTCGGCAACGCGCGCACTCTCGCTCACCGGCCACATTCTATCGCCGCCAAAGGCGAAAACGACGGCAAGTCTGGTTAAGGCGATGGTCAGAAGGTTGGGCGAACCAGCCATCCGGAACGCCGTAACCATTGCGGTGAAAATTATTGGACGCGAATTTGTGCTCGGACGCACCATAAAGGAAGCACAGGTGTCCGCGGCCAAGAACGAAACAAACGGCTTCACCTATTCCTATGACATGCTTGGTGAAGCGGCCATGACTGCGGACGACGCAAGCGGCTATTTTCAGTCTTATTTGGACTCAATCACCGAGCTTTCACGCACTGCGTCACACGAGTTTGTCCATGACAATGCAGGCATCTCCGTCAAACTCTCGGCGCTGGACCCATCCTTCGATATTCGAAAACGGACCCATGTCGTACCGCGCGTCGCAGCTCGTCTGCAGAAGCTCTGCCATCTCGCCAGAGACGCAAATATCGGTCTCAATGTAGACGCCGAAGAAATGAATCGCCTTGATTTGTCGCTCGAAATTGTCGAGCAGGTCCTTAACGATCCCTATTTATCGGATTGGGAAGGCTTTGGTGTCGTCGTTCAGGCTTATGGAAAACGAGCTCCATATGTACTTGATTGGCTCTACGAACAGGCGAAAACACATGATCGGCGCATTATGGTTCGTCTCGTCAAAGGAGCTTATTGGGATACCGAGATCAAGCAGGCGCAAGTTGATGGGGTCAGTGACTTCCCGGTGTTCACCAATAAAGCACATACCGACATCTCTTATCTGTGTTGCGCAAACAAACTACTTTCCCGCAGAGATCGCATCTATCCTCAATTCGCAACGCACAATGCCCATACTGTCGCAAGCATTCTGGAGATGGCCGAGCCCGATGGATCATATGAGTTTCAAAGACTCCACGGGATGGGGGAAGCTCTTTTCGAGCAACTCATCCGTCTTCCTGGGACCAGGTGTCGTATCTATGCACCGGTAGGGGCTCACCGAGACCTGCTCGCCTATCTTGTTCGGAGACTTTTAGAAAACGGTGCGAATTCGTCATTTGTCAATCAGGTTGCCGATCGCCATGTAGCCCCCGAACAAATTACGTCAGACCCTTTCAACAAGATCGAAAAGGCCGATACTCCAACACCGTCGATCATTAACAAACCCGGAGAGATCTACGCCCCCGCAAGACAAAATTCACACGGGTGGGATGTTCGAAACATCACTGACCAGCAGGCGCTGGAGCTGGCATGTCAGCCTTATAGGCAAATCAAGTGGCACGCATCCCCCCGAAAGTCGGACGGAGGCCCAACCGATCCAAGGGTCCAAATCGTCAACCCGGCCGCGCCGACAGACGTGGCTGGCTATGTAGTGAACGCCTCCGCACACGACGTTGACGTCGCACTCACAAAAGCGCGCACCTGGGACGTGCCCATTCCGGTTCGAGCTGACATCCTGCTCAAAACAGCAGATGGTTTTGAGCGATCGACCGGAGAGCTCATTTCATGTCTCAGAAGAGAGGCTGGAAAAACGGTTGAAGATGCTATCTCCGAGGTCCGAGAAGCAGTGGACTTTCTGCGATACTACGCCGCCGAACTAAGGTCCAAAAAAAGAGCTGATCCGCTTGGAACCTTCCTGTGCATTTCACCTTGGAACTTTCCTTTAGCAATCTTTACAGGACAGATCGCCGCCGCTTTAGCCGCTGGAAATGCCGTTATCGCAAAACCAGCCGAGCAGACCCCACTGATCGCCCAAATCGCTATTGACCTGATGCACAGCGCCGGTGTTCCGGAAACAGCCCTCCAGCTGCTTCCGGGAGAAGGCAAAACCATCGGACCTCTTCTGACCTCAGATTCCCGCATTGATGGGGTTTGTTTCACAGGATCAACCTCAACCGCCCAACAAATTGCACAGTCAATCGCGCTCCACCTTTCCCCCTCCGCTCCCTTTATTGCTGAGACCGGCGGGATCAATGCCATGATCATCGACTCAACGTGCTTACTTGAGAGCGCTGTCCTTGATGTCATCAATTCGGCGTTTCAGTCAGCTGGCCAAAGGTGTTCAGCTTTGCGAATGCTCTATGTCCAAGCTGACATTTTTCTTGCGTTCAAAGAGATGCTGTTTGGTGCGATGGAAGAGCTCATCGTCGACGACCCTAAGAAAATCGAAACCGATATCGGCCCCATCATCGACCTCGCAGCAAGGCATCGATTACAGGAGCACATTGACAGCGCAAGATGTTCTGGAACCCTCCTTAAGGACGTGCCCGCACCCCAGGTGGGGTGTTTCGTCGCGCCAACCGTGATCGAAGTCCAATCTATCGCCGATATCCAGCAGGAAATCTTCGGTCCGGTTCTACATCTGGCGCCGTTCGAAGCAACTGAAATTGATCAGGTTATGCAGGACATCAATTCAGCTGGGTACGGCCTGACCTTTGGCATACACACACGCATGGACAGCCGAGCAGACCACCTGTCGCGGAGCGCCCATGTTGGCAACGTGTATGTCAACAGGAATCAAATTGGTGCAGTTGTCGGCTCGCAGCCCTTTGGCGGGCACGGCCTTTCCGGCACAGGTCCTAAAGCAGGTGGCCCAAACTACCTTGATAGGTTCTGCGCCACACCGATCAAAGCCTCACTTGCCCCATCCTCGGCCGCAAACCTGTCTCCTGAGACAGTGCAAGCGGCGGTCACCCAGGTTCGCTCTGACCGCATACCGCTCTTCCCAGCTCAGGAAATGCCTGGGCCAACTGGCGAAACGAATACGCTAACCCTCCAGCCTCGAGGTCTTATTCTTTGCCTTGGTCCTTCACAAAAAGACGCTGACGACCAATCAGCGATCGCCGAAAACATGGGGTGTCCGACGCTGCGAATAGCGCCGTCAACGCGAGGCCCGAACTCACTTGACGGCACGATTGACCTCAAATGGCTTGCTACTTTAGGCGGCTTCGCCGGGGTTGCTTTCTGGGGGAATGAACTTGATCAACAAAAGGCTCGACAAGCTCTGTCGGTCCGGAGGGGGGCCATTGTTCCACTGATGACCGAGGCGGATTTTTCAAAGCGATGCGTCGTCGAAAAGCTAGTCTGCGTCGACACAACAGCTGCCGGTGGCAACGCGACGCTCCTTGCCGGAACAAGCGTTCCACCTGATGGATAGGTGCGGGCGAGCGTGGCGTCAGGAATACACCGCGATATGTCCCGCGACATGTCCCTGGCATCAGCACAAACGCGCGCACCAAGGTTGAGCGGAACTCACCGACACAAATGCAATCGTGTACGTATAGATAAATGGTGGCCCCACCCGGGCGCACTATCGAATATCCTTTCCTAAACAACCACTTATTTACAAACAGCACTTTCGCAGATATTTTCCCCAACACCCTACTCAGTAGACTGATTATTATACCCTGCCCTACATCAGATTTCGGATAGTTGGTGAGTTAACCCCCGTTACACACTTTGCGTCCAATGGAAGAGACGCAACAGAACCCAAACCTGAGTGTGGAAGAAAGTGTGTAAATCCATTTATTGACCAAATAATCATAAACCTTGAATTTTCCGACAAATACCACTATAATATTAGAAACAAATAAAAAATCAGGTGAAATAACACATTGGTAGCACTAATAACCGTATCGAAAGCGCAAGCAAAGCTGGCAGAACACCTGCGTGCGCAGCGCTTGGCGCTGGGCCTGACACAGGCAGGGCTTGCAGAGCGGTCCGGAGTTAGCCTGCCGACATTGCGGAAGTTCGAGCAAAAGGGACTAATCTCGCTGGAATCCTTCCTGAAACTCTCAATGGCCCTTGGAAGCCTGGAGAAGTTGGTAGCCGCCGCTGAACCCACCACACCCAAATTCTCATCGATTGATGAAGTCTTAGAAGACAAGAAGCCAACACTCCCCAAACGAGGTTGGCGCAAATGAAAAACGACATCTCCCTAACTGAACTCAAAGTCGGTCTTGATTTTGGTCACGGTACCCTGCCGGTCGGGCGGCTGGCCCATCGTGATGGCAAGATCTATTTTGAGTACGATGATGCCTTCCTCAAAACGGGCCTCAACATCTCCCCTCTCCGGCTTCCTGCTGAACCCGGACTAAAGACATTCGACTCTAATCTGTTTGAAGGCCTACCCGGTGTCTTCAACGATAGT
>JAJFGY010000082.1 GCA_021775935.1 Alphaproteobacteria bacterium | reverse complement strand
TCGCGCCACCATCCTTATGTGTGGGTGAGAGCGGGCAATGGCCGTGGTGGCAAAAGTGCTGCCCTCAACACGCCTGATCTGATGCTGCCCATTGAAGCGCCTGCCGCAACTGCAACTTTATTGCGCCCGGCGATTTCTTCCTAATTCCCTGGTCAGACCACCCCCCATTGGTCTGATCCTGTCGAGACCGGCCCTGCTTTCCCAGGCAGGGCCGGAACCCGTTTTTCAACCAGAAATCAGCAGCCCTTCCACTTCGGTGCGCGTTTCTCAGCAAATGCCCGCGGTCCTTCAACAAGGTCTTCGCTTTTGAACAGCGCACCGACAGCAGGATAGTGTCCCGTCACAGCTTTTGCGAGATTAGCTTCATCAAGGCCCTGATAGACGGACTCTTTTGACGCGCGAATAGACATAGGCGAACAAGCCATGATCTGCGCCGCCCATTTTTTGGCCGCTTCCAACAGCTCAGCAGCAGGCACCACTTCATTTACAAAACCGAGCGACTGGCCTTCGGCGGCCGGGACGGTTCGACCCGTCAAGATCATGCCCATGGCCTGTTTGACGGGGATTTGTCGCGGAAGACGATGCAGACCACCAGCAAGGGCCGCCAGGCCAACCTTTGGCTCAGGCAAAGCAAATGTAGCAGTGTCTGCTGCAATAATAAGGTCAGCTGCGAGCGCGATTTCAAAGCCGCCCCCCATGGCAACCCCGTTGACCGCAGCAATGACGGGTTTCGCCATATCATACCGCGCCGTCAGACCCGCAAAACCAGTCTCAGGCACTTCAAGCTTGTTGCCTTCCGCCTGCCACTTCAGATCATTACCAGCACTGAAAGCCCGGTCGCCTGCTCCGGTGATGATGGCAACCCACAGTTCCGGATCCGCTGCAAAATCATCAAATACTTTCGCCAGCTCAAAATTTGCTGGGGGATGAAGTGCGTTCATCCGATTGGGCCGGTTTATCGTGACGATGAGCAGATGCCCGTCTTTTTCGATTGTGCAGTGTTCGTAATCAGCCATGAGGTGCCTCCAATGAGTGCGTTTGAGCGGTATTTTCGCGCGAGAGTGCCCTCCAGCACAATTTCTCGCAAGCATGCCGCCAAAAACGCAGGGGATTTGAGACATTCCTGAAAGGAATTCTCAACCACATCTTCATAAACTGTGAACACGTGTCCCTTTAGACTAACCCCTAGATTTCCGAAAAGATGTGTTGCCCACATCGGCAGCGGGTCTGACGACCAGAGCAAAGTAACGATGCAAAACAGCGCTGAACAAACAGACGAAATGGTTCCTGAGTCAAAGGCTGAAGCACCTGAAGAACGTGTGCTCGCTGATGGCCACTGGTCGCTGCAACACGGTGATGAAGTCTATGGTCCCTACACGTTCGAGGCGATGGAAACCTACATCAGTGAAGGACGGGTTGCAGGCCACTCGATCATCGCACCGACAGGCACAGATGACTGGAAACCTGCAAAAGACATTGCCATGTTTGCTGGGTTCTTTGATGAAGAAATTTCAAAAGTAACCTCAAGCACGCCTTCACACCCGCAAGACCGCCGCACTGTGTATGGCGCAAAGAAAGGTCAGGTAGACCGACGCAAGCGCCCAGATTCGTCGAACTTTCTGATCATCACAGACATTAAGTCACGCCACGGCGCGACGCTGGAACAGTCCATCATGTCTCTTGGCGCAGCCCTTAAAATTGCGAACAATACCTGGGCAGTAAATTGCTCAGGGACGGCACCCGGCCTTCTAAATCAGCTCTCAAAAGTTCTTTCAAAGCAGGACAGCCTGTTCATCGCAGACGCAACGCGCGATCGGACAGCCTGGTTTAACTTTGGACCTGAAACGGATGCCAAAATCCGACGCGTTTGGCGCCGCCCGGTCTGAACCTCGATCATTTCTTATCTTGAATTCGGTCGCCGACGCGGCAATCGCGCGTCCACTGGCACCGACACATCCCTACCCGGACGAATGCGGGGTACCAACGCATTTGGCGCGCGAGACGCTGCTGCACTTGTTTGAGTTTGAGGTGCTGCCTGAAGCGCAGGTGAGGCTTGAGCGCCAGCGGCCACATGAGCAGGCGCTCGAGGCTCAGCGCCGACCAATGCAAGCATGATGTCATCAGCGCGGCGCCACCGCAGCATGAGTGGTCCACTCATGGCGCTGACATCAGCGCATTTTGTTTCCGGCGATAGACCTCTGTCACATTTCACGGTCTCGCGAATGAGTTCGAGTTGGAAATTGGATTTCCGCAGAAACTCGCTCAACAAACCAGCATCACGCACTGCGGTAATCGAGGACAAGTAGGGTGCGCATTGCGTGCGTTGCCTTTCCAGCATTTGCGCGAGATCATTTGCCGGGAACCCCGCATTCGGGGGAGACGTTGTGCAGACGCGCCACAAAACTTCCGCCGCCGCGTGATCAAAGAGCTGGATGAGCTCCCGGTAGCGCCCTTCAAGCGAGAGGTAAATCCGGGCCATATCGGCTGGGTCCCAATCCCTGAATGCATCGACAAACTGGAGAATATCCACGTCAATACCCCGAGGCGGTGCAGCGCGGTAAACAGAAGGCTTTGGCAGCTGCAGCCCCTTCTGAACGAAGGAATAGTCCGTTGCGCCTGCAATATCTGGCTGCTGATCTGGCGTTTTCGGGATCAACAAGAATTGGACACCCAGCGGGCGCTCTTCCAGGTGAAAGAAAAAGCTCTGACCGGTTCGTTCGACTGATCCCTGTGCGGCATCGCCCGTGCGGCGACCATTAAGCGAGAAAGCCTCTCCGCGACCAGAATGGAAGCGGCCAACGACACGGTCTTCAGCCTCTTGCAGCGTCAGGGTCATGCCGCCTGCTGTGCCGATCCCCTCAAATTGACCGACAAAACCTGAGGCACGCGCCGGTGAAGCGCCGATCAAGGTCGCCGCAATCACACACCATCTGACGATCTTAAACAAAGGCCCAAGCTCCAATCGATCCGGGCTTACACAAACACTTACTTTACACGAGGTCGCCTTTACCGGCCTTTAAAGTCCGGGTCTCTTTTCTCAACAAACGCCGCCATCCCCTCTTTCACATCTTCTGTACGCATCAAGGGCAGGAGCTGCAGATAGACATGGTGTACATGCTCTGCAAACGGCTCATTCAGTCCCATGCGCATCATGCGTTTCGCAGACTGAACCGCCAGGGGTGCATTGGCCGCAATTTCCTGGGCAAGTGCCCGTGCTCGACCCATTAACTGGTCTGCGGGAACAACTTCTGACGCCAGCCCCCAATCAACAGCTTCCTGGCCTTTCAGTGTGCGCCCGGTAAAAATCAGCTCGGATGCTTTCGACCACCCCAAAAGGCGTGGCAGAATCCAGGTCCCCCCTGACTCAGGAACAACCCCTCGCTTCGTGAAGGCCGCTGCCAGCTTCGCCCTATCAGCCATGATCCGGATATCGCAGCCAAGTGCCGTGTCGAGACCGTAGCCAGCTGCTCCCCCATTCACTGCACAGATCGTCGGCTTGTCCATTGCCTGAAGCACCGTCGGCGGCGTGTTGCGCAAATCGAGGCTCTTGAAGCCGCCAGTATCTTTGAGAAGACCCGTGCCTTGCGACTGCGCTTTCACATCAAGCCCGGCGCAGAAGGCACGCCCTGCCCCAGTCAAAATCATCACCCGCACGTCCGGGTCTTCATTCGCTTCGATGAACCGGTCACTCAGCGATTTCAACATCGTTCGCGAGATCGTGTTCATCCGTTCCGGCGCGTTCAGGGTTACGGTCGCAATATGATCGGAGACGTCATAGAGAACTTCCTCAGCCTCTTCACTCAAGTTATGCGCTTCACTCATTTTTCATTCCTTTATCAACATCTTCCTGCAAGCCCACCAGACGACTTCAGTCTAACCGCTTAAGCTCACGTGCATACCGTTGCCAGTTCTCGACATAATGAGCGGCGGAAAATTCCAGGCCCGCAGCCTGCTCATCGCTCAGGGTACGCACGACTTTTCCTGGCGCGCCCAGCACCATCGAATTGTCCGGAATGTCTTTTCCCTCAGCAATCAGGGTGTTTGCACCAATCAGGCAATTCTTCCCGATCTTCGTATTGTTCAAAATGATGCTACCGATCCCGATGAGAGAATTATCTCCCACAGAACACCCATGAAGCATGACTTTATGGCCGATCGTTACGTTCTTCCCCAACGTCAACGGGGAGCCCGGGTCTGTGTGCAGAACCGACCCATCCTGAACATTTGAATTCTCGCCGATCGTGATCATCTCATTGTCACCCCGCAACACAGCTCCAAACCAGACGCTGGCATTCTTCAGGAGGGTCACATTCCCCATCACCTGGGCATCCGGCGCGATCCAATACGCATCATCTGCTGGCAGGATGGGCTGGCTGTCGCCAAGGGCATAAATCGGCATAGGGCTCTCTCTTCTTCCTTAAACTTCAATACACAACTATTGCACGGTGCGACGGCTCTGTCTCGGTGGTGCCCAACTAAGCCGGCCAATGTCATCGTTCCATGACAGTAACCCCATAGCCCCACGGCAGTAAGCGTTGTAAACTCTGCAAAACACCGGAGCATTCCATGGCCGACAAAACCTTCGAAGCAGCTGACGACACGCCCATTGATCGGCCGATGGGTAAGACCTTAGGCACTATCTGGACGACACGTCTCAACAGACGAGGCTTCTTGAAAAGCTCCACAAGCACCCTGGCTGTAACGACTGCCAGCCTTGCTCTGCCTCTTTCACTGGCTGCTTGCAGTGAGCAGATCCCGTCCTTTGAGTTTGAGGAAATTGAGCACGGTGTCGACGGTAACCATCATGTTGCGCCCGATCACGAGGCCGACATTCTCATCCGCTGGGGGGATCCCGTGATGCCAGATGCTCCGGCCTTCGATCCGGAAAATCAAAGCGCCGCAGCGCAGGAAAAACAGTTTGGCTACAATAACGATTTTATCGGCTTCATTCCGCTGCCCTTCGGTTCTGAGCTAAAAGACAGCGCTCTTCTGTGCGTCAATCATGAGTTCACCAATGACGATTTGATGCATGAGGTCTTCGACGGCGTGGCAAACCCGCTCGCTGCCTACACAGCAGAAATCGCAGCGATTTCCATGGCTGCGCATGGCGGTTCCGTGATTGAGATTGCCCGGGATGCAGCAGGCAAATGGCGGGTTGTGACCGAGAGCCCCTTCAATCGGCGGATCACGGCCTCAACAACGCAAATGGAAATCTCAGGGCCCGCCGCCGGTCACGAACGGATGCAAACTGGGCGCGATCCGTCTGGTCGCGCTGTCATCGGCACCATGAACAATTGCGCAGGCGGCATCACACCCTGGGGCACCTACCTGATGGCGGAAGAGAACATCCATGGCTATTTCATGGGATCTCTCGACAACCACCCTGAGCACACCAACTACACGCGAATGGGCATTCCGGGAACCTTCTATCCCTGGGGGGCTTTTGACACGCGGTTCGACATCAACAAAGAACCAAATGAAGCAAACCGCTTCGGTTGGGTCGTCGAAGTGGACCCGTTTGACCCGACCGCCAAACCGATCAAACGAACAGCCCTGGGTCGGTTCAAACATGAAGGCTGCGAGACCGCCCAATGTCCTCTTGGACGCGTGGTTGTCTATTCAGGCGACGACCAGCGCTTTGAATATCTTTACCGCTTCGTCACCGACAATGTAATCAGCCCCGACAATCGTGAGGCAAATTTCAACTTGCTCGATAGCGGTGTCCTGTCGGTTGCCATATTCAACGAAGATGGCACAGGCGAATGGGCGCCTTTGATATTTGGCAACGGACCATTGACGCCAGAAAACGGCTTTGAAAGCCAGGCCGATGTCCTGATCGAAACCCGCCGCGCCGCTGACCTGATTGGCGCAACGCCCCTCGACCGTCCAGAAGATGTTCAGCCAAATGTGAAATCGGGGAAAGTCTATGTGGCACTCACCAACAATTCAAAGCGGGCGGAAAACCAAACAGATGCGGTAAACCCCCGTGGTCCAAATCTTTGGGGTCAGATTGTTGAACTCTCACCTGAAGCGAGCAATCACGCCGCCGCAAACTTCACCTGGGACATGCTGGCTGTTTGTGGTGACCCCGCCGATGCAACAGTGAAAGCCAACTGGAATGACGCCACAAGTGAGAATGGCTGGTTTGCCTGTCCAGACAACCTGGCCGTTGATCCCGCGGGGCGCCTGTGGGCAGCGACAGACCAGGGAAAGAACTGGGAGAAAGCGTCGGGCACAGCAGACGGCATCTGGGCCATTGATACCCAGGGCGAGCTGCGCGGACGCGGGAAAATGTTTTTCCGGGTTCCTGTCGGCGCAGAAATGTGCGGCCCCCGTTTTTCTGATGATGGCGAGACATTGTTTGTCGCGGTGCAACACCCCGCCTCTGATGGCACAGAGAACTTCCCTGGATTTGAGCGTAATTCCACCTATTCGGCCCCCGCGACCCGCTGGCCTGATTTTAAGGCAGGCATGCCCCCCCGACCGTCGGTTGTGGCCATCAACCGAAAATCGGGCGGCCCCGTTGGGTAGTCATAACTGCGTATAATCCAACACATTAACCACTCTACTTGGCAAACCGTCCTGCTTATCGCACTCTGTCAAAAGAGCCGACCAGTCGGCATGGCAGGGGTGCCAACGGGGTGTTTAGCGGATGCGTGTTTTCAACTTTTTCTTTGTCGTTCTTGTGGCATTGCCGGTCGCCTTCATCCTCGCTTTTGAGGCGGGATTGCTTGATGAGTATGTCGATGCCGACCTAATTCCCGCTGAACCGTTTATCCGCGCCGAACTTCAAGCAACCGTTCCACCTGAAGAAATTGATCTCGCCGTCAATGACGCGTTGGACTCTGGGCAATATGAAGACGCCCTGATGTATGCAGAAATTGCGGAATACGCGAGCATCCCGCTTGCGCCTGAGACTGTTGAACGTCTTGAAGATGCTGGAACGCTCTTGCTCCGGGTTTCCCGAGACACTGGCAGCTTCTTTGAAGGCTTCCTCACCGGTGAGGGCAGTGACACCGCTGGCTTCGTCGGTGCAATCACATCTGACCTTACCGTTGTAGGGGACGTACGCGACATTGGCCGCGAAGGCTCAAAACTGGTGGCAGGGGAAGACTATTCAGAGCTGATCCTGGGACTGTCAGTCGTCGGGGTTGCAGCGACCGGCGCCACCATTGCGACAGGCGGTGGCGCCCTGCCCGTCAAGGTCGGTGTGTCGCTCATGAAGGTCGCAAAGCGGACCGGTGCCCTGACGGCCGCGTTTGCCCGTCAATTGGGCGACCTGATGCGAAAGGCAGTCGACTTTCCAGGTCTTCGCAGGTCGTTGAACAATGTAAGCCTCACTGACAGTGCTGCCACCCGCCGTGCGGTTACCAATTACTCAAGCAGCATAAACTTAAAGCCACTAACCCCTGTCTTTGACGACATGGCTGCACTGCAACGCAATGCTGGGCCAGCTGAAAGCGTCAGGCTTCTTGCCCGCGTCGAAGACACGAATGACCTGCGCCGCATCACAGAGATGAGCGGAACCCTGGGTGTAAAGACCCGAGGGGTCATGGCGTTGACAGGAAAGACCAGCCTGCGGGCCTTTAAAACTTTCGCCAACTTCGTCCGTTGGATTCTTGAGTGGGTCTGGGCGATAGCCGCCGGGATTGCCACCCTGGTCTTTGGAGCCGGCTCAAGACGGGCCGTGCGCCGCATCCGGCGTACCCGACGCGCCTAAACAAAAACCCGCCCTGCGCCAAAAAGGTGCAGAGCGGGCTTGGTTGGTTTGGGACCTTCTCTCGTTGCCGAAAGCGTTCTACCGGGTCATGAGACCGCAGGAACTGTCCCGATATCTTCGATTAGCCGATCAACAAGGATCAGCTAAACGTCAGCACTTGAGCGACAACCAGTGTGCTCAGACCGCCAACAACCAATGCCGAGACATAGCCAACTGAAGAGCTGTGGCTGGCAGGTTTCATGAAAATAGAGGCAAATGCCTGACCCAGGGGCTGATTTTCACGAGCGAGCAGCTGATTGCCGGTGTAAATCGCCAGAACCGTGAATGCGATGAAAAACGCATCCCGTGGCGCGACGAATCCAACTTCAAAAAGGACAGTCGACAGCACGACGGTGGTGACAGCGATGATATTCCAAATAAGAGAGCGCATGGGGGATCACTCCTGTTTGCCTTGCGGTGCAACAAACACTTTTGCATTGCACAGGAGAGTAGATAGTCACGAACTGACAAATCGTCAAGTATTGAGGGGCAAAACTTCAAAAAGTTTTTTTCTTAGTATTTACAGTGGGTTAATGCTCAAATCAGGAGAAGACTGAGAATAAATATCCCGACAAGAAAGCTCCAAAGGCCCGCCATTAGGGAACTGACGACCAGCCAGCCCGGAGGCCGGTTTTCAATAACCTGGGCGCGCAGCGCATTGCGCATAATGACGCTGGGTCCTGCCAGAACGAGCGTCAGCACGCCTCCGATCAGTCCCATCGTCGTTTCCTGCCACATCTGGAAACTCGGTGGCTTGTTCGTCACCATCCGATAAAGGCTGGATACAAGGCCCGCAGTCACCACGCCTGTCACAAAAGTCCAAAAAAAGGCGGCCATCAATGTTCAAGTCCTATCCCTGCGCGCAAACCAATTTCTATGAACGGAATGGCGTCTTTTTGAGTCTCATTATTATCGATCAGACTGCTCTGGGCCAGAACTGCGAGAGGCAAAGCCGTTGTTTGTCGCGCTTCCGGGCCCAGATTGACGTCGGCAACACTCTCTTCTGGGCACATCGTGCTACACGCTGGTTCCCGGCCGGAAGGAAGCTCTCCGCCAGTGGAAATCAATGTCACGGCGTCAATCGGCCCGCCGGCATAGAGCACAACACCGAGAAGTGTGAGCATTTTTGCAAGGAATGCGGTCATTGACGGGGAATATCCTCAAGCTACCTGTTTGTCTGTTCGATAAGACAGGTCGCAAGCGCCGTACCATCAAGGCGAATTCGAGAGAGGTTTTGGAAAGGTTAGAAGAATCAAACGGTTGGCTGATAGGCAGGGAGCGTTATGCTGACGCGCGACGTATCAACGTTTCAAAGCGACCTCTCTGATACACGAAAAGTGTCCCAAAACAGGCCAACCCCAGAAGCGGCCATAATGAAGGCTCGAGCACATGAGCAACGGATCTGATCAATATGTGAAGGAACGGCCAGCATGGCTGATCCCCGCCATTGTAGGCTTGGGCGTCACAATTTTCTCCGCCCTCTTTGTCTATTACTATTTTGGCCCGACACCATCTGAAATTCTTGGCCTTGATCCGCGCGCCAGTGACAGCAGCGAGATGGTCGACATGATGATTGGTGATGAACGCTTTCTCATCCCGGCAAACTTCACCCGCTACCCTCTTCAGCGGGTAGGCGGCACACAAAATGAGATCGACCTTCACGCATTGTTGCCTGAACTGGCGCCCTACACGATTGATCGCCGCGAAGCGTTTGAAGACAACTCACCAGATGCCATCGTCGTACATATCAAAATACATCTGGCTAAAGGCATAATGCCCGCAACCCGGCGTTTGGACGATATTTACGCGCGTCACCTCCTCAGCCGGACACCTGAGGAAGGCCCTGCAGGTCTCGATCTCTACAGGTTTTCTGGAGATACCGGTTACAAAGATCAGGATCTCTTCGTTGCAGAACGCGGGCAGGAAGATTTACTGCTGCTGTTATGCTTCAAACCCTCAGATGTCATTTTCAGCCCCAATTGCACGCGCACGTTCCAGCTGACCGACACTGTCGCTGTCACCTATCGATACAAACGCGGGCAGTTGGACAATTGGCAATCTGCAGATCAATCAATCATCATGCTGATCAAAAGCTTCATTGATCCAACTGAGCCGGACCAAAACCCGGCTCAGTGATTGAGCGCTAGGCGTCCACGGGCGCTGCAACGCTCGTCTTGTATTTTGGGAAACGTCTGTGGAGCACGGCTGCCAGAGCAGGAAGCCCGGTCACAGCACCGATCATGTTTGCAAAGAACATGAAGCTTAGAAGCAGCCCCATATCAGCCTGGAACTTCAGTTCTGAGAATACCCAGCTCGCAACTCCAAGCGACAGTGTGAGCCCGGTGAAGATCACCGCCATGCCGGTTTCCTGCATGGCAAGCGTGAATGCATCGACAATCTCTTGCCCGGCTTCCAGATGGAACTGCAGGCGCGTGTAGATGTAGAATGCATAATCGACGCCAATCCCCACAGCCAGTACAAGCACTGGAAGTGTTGAAACTTTAAGACCAATCTCCAGCCAGCTCATCAGCCAATAGCCCATGAAAGTTGCCACCACCAACGGCGCGCAACAGCAGATGATCGCGCGCCAGTCCCTATACGCAATCAACACCAGCAAGATGATGACGCCAAACACATAAAGCAGAATGGGGAGTTCCGAACTTTCAATTACGTCGTTCGTTGCTGCTATCAACCCCACATTGCCCGAGGCCAACCTGAATTTATGGTCGGGATAGTCGGCCCCATTCTCAGCAATCCATTCATCTGCTGCGCCAATCAGGCGTTTGATCGTGGTCGCCTTATGGTCTTCGGTAAAGACAATGACACTCAGGAAGTTACAGTTGCGATCTGTAAGGCCCGTGCTTGGCCCAAAGCTATTGGTGGTCAACACCAATGTGTATTTGTTGCGGGGCAATTCGTGGAA
>JAJFGY010000081.1 GCA_021775935.1 Alphaproteobacteria bacterium | reverse complement strand
CTTCAGGGCAAAAAACCCTCAAAACTGGCGCAAGATGGCCACACTTATGCGCGATAGAGGTCTTATTAGGAAATCCCAAACGGAATATCATTAAACCGTACGGATGAGTTGAGTGATTCCGGTGGTGCCTAAACCATCGGTTGCCCAGAGGTGGACCCAGGGACCGCCACGGGCAGGAAAGGCAGGGAGGTTTTACATGGACAACAGCTTTGTCGAAACGCTGATCGGTGGCATTGTTATCGCAATCGCGGGCGGCTTCCTTGCTTATGGATATTCAGTCACGGATGTCGGCAAAGTAAGTGGCATTGAGGTGACAGCTGAATTCGACCGGGTTGATGGTCTGGCAACGGGTTCTGATGTCCGCATGTCAGGCATTAAGATCGGCACGGTTACCGCACAGTCACTGAGCACCGCCAACTATTATGCTGTCGTGACGCTCAATCTCACCGATCAGGTTCAACTGCCTGCGGACTCCTCAGCTAAAATCACGAGTGAAGGTCTGCTTGGTGGGAACTACGTTTCGATCACGCCTGGTGGCTCGGAAGAGTTTCTGGCGAGTGGTGATGAAATCCAATTCACACAAGGCTCAATCGACTTGATTGGTCTCGTCGGCCAGGCTGTCTTTAGTGCGCAAGGTGGCAGCGAGTGAGCGTACGCCAAGCGGTTTGCCGCAGCGGATTTGTCGCCGGATTTTTGTTGGCGCTGTCGAACGTGAGCGTTGCCGCAGCGCCTGTCGGAGAGACAGCAATCTTCACCGGCCTCGATAAGATCACCGCACGGATCACTCGTTTGGAAGTACCCATCGGCGAGCGGGTCCAGTTTGGCACTCTCGAAATTCTGGCAGACAGCTGCAACAAGCGGCCACCAACTGAAACACCGGAAACGACAGCCTTTGTCGAAGTTTTCGACATTGGCAAAACGCTGGCTGATGAACTGCAAGACAAAGACAGTGCAGCGCCAATTTCGCCGCGCCCGCCAGAGCGGCTATTTTCAGGATGGATGTTTGCGTCCAGCCCCGGCCTCAATGCAGTTGAGCATCCGGTTTATGATGTCTGGCTGATCGACTGCAAGATGGCAGCGCCAGCAGCTTCTGAGCCTCCTGCCTCCACGGAATAAAAGGTACCTGGCTCACCGGTCAGCGCGTCGGCAAGACGCGCTTTGTACGCCTCACGTGGGATCTCAAGGGCGCCGAACTGCGTGAGATGCGAGGTGACAAACTGCGTATCGAGCAGCACATACCCCCCTTGAATGAGCCGCGCGACCAAATGCACAAGAGCGACCTTGCTTGCATCGCGTGCGCGGCTAAACATGCTTTCCCCGAAAAAGGCGCGCCCCAGCGATACGCCATACAGACCACCGACAAGCTGATCACCGTCCCAGCACTCCACGGAATGGGTGTGACCCTGCGCATGCAGGTCAGTATAGGCTTTGAGGATCGCTGCATTGATCCAAGTGCCGCCACGCCCCGGCATGTCCTCAGCGCATAGCTCCATGACAGATCTAAACGCCGTATCGACTTTTACCGTGAAGGGGTCAGACTTGATCGTGCGGGCCAAACGACGCGGCACATGGAATGTGTCGAGAGGCAGGATCCCGCGCTCTTCCGGATCAACCCAATAGAGTGTATCGGACCCCCGGCTTTCACCCATAGGAAACACACCGTAGGCATAAGCACGAAGCAGGGTCTCAGGGGTGATGTCATCCATAGGACGAGGAAACCCTCTTAAGAGCGGTCGAGATACTCTTCAAGCCAGTGAATGTGGTAGTCGCCATTCATCAGGTCCGGCTCATTGATCAGATCCTGGAATAGCGGGATGGTCGTGTCGATGCCCTCAATCACAAACTCATTCAGCGTGCGCCGCAGGCGCATCAAGCATTCATTCCGATTGCGTCCATGGACAATCAGCTTGCCGATCAAGCTGTCATAGTATGGCGGGATCTTGTAGCCCGCATAGACGCCGCTATCCACACGCACGCCAAGGCCACCAGGCTGGTGAAAGCCTTTAATGGTGCCAGGGGAGGGGGTGAAGGTTTTGGGGTGTTCCGCGTTGATCCGGCACTCAATCGCATGGCCGGAGAAAGTAACATCTTCCTGGGAGAAACTCATTTCGAGCCCCGCCGCGATACGGATCTGCTCGCGCACTAGGTCAATACCTGTGACCGCCTCGGTCACCGGATGTTCGACCTGCAGCCGGGTGTTCATCTCAATGAAGTAGAACTCACCATTCTCATAGAGAAACTCAATTGTACCGACGCCCAGATAACCCAGATTGCCAATGGCGTTACGAACAATGTCGCCAATCTTCTCCCGCGCCGCTTCGTTCAGTGCTGGCGAGGGGGCTTCTTCCAGAACTTTCTGGTGACGGCGCTGCAAGGAGCAATCGCGTTCGCCGAGATGTGCCACATTGCCATGGGCGTCAGCGATGACCTGAACTTCAATATGGCGCGGCTGACCGAGATATTTCTCGATGTACATTGCATCGTCGCCAAAGGCGGCTTTTGCTTCAGAGCGCGCCGTGTGCAGCGCTTCGACAAGGTCAGCTTCGGTTGGCGCGACCTTCATGCCGCGCCCGCCACCGCCAGCTGCAGCTTTTACAAGCACAGGGAAGCCGATCTCTTTAGAGACCCGCATGGCTTCTTCGTCTGTGGTGACACCGCCGTCAGAGCCCGGGACAACAGGAATGCCCAACTCTTTGACCGTTGTTTTTGCCGCGATCTTATCGCCCATCAGATTGATATGATCTGCGGTCGGTCCAATAAAGGTAATGTCGTGCGCGGTCAGGATTTCAGCAAAGCGGGCATTCTCTGAGAGGAAGCCATAGCCTGGGTGTACGGCATCTGCGCCGGTAATCTCGCAGGCGGATATAATGCTTGGAATATCCAGATAGCTGTTTGCAGCTGCTGGCGGGCCAATACAGACGCTTTCATCGGCAAGGCGCACATGCATGGCATTCTCGTCTGCTGTGGAATGCACAGCGACGGTGGCAATGCCCATCTCTTTACACGCTCTGTGAACGCGGAGCGCAATTTCGCCGCGATTGGCGATCAGTACTTTCTCGAACATGACGCGGCGCTCCAGCTCTTATTCAATGATGAGGAGCGGTTCGCCGAACTCAACCGGCTGTCCGTCTTCGACGAGGATTTCTTTCACCGTGCCAGATTTCGGCGCGGGGATCTGGTTCATGGTTTTCATCGCTTCGATGATGAGCACCGTCTGACCTTGTGCCACTTGTGATCCAACACTGACAAAGGGAGCTGCTCCTGGCTCTGCGGCTGTGTAAGCCGTTCCAACCATGGGCGAGGGGACGGCACCAGGATGAGCGGCTGTGTCGCCACCGCCCGCTGGCCCGACGGCTGCCGGTGCCGCTGCGACGACCGGTGCCGCTGCGGGAGCTGCTATGCTCGTCACCTGCGTGGCTTGGCGCGCAACACGCACTTTCAAATCATCGGTTTCAACCTCAATCTCGCTGAGATCTGTTTCTTTCAGAAGATCCGCGAGTTGCCGGATGAGATCCTGATCGACGCCTTTTGTGCTCATGTGGCTCTATGCCCTCTTTTCTAACTTTTACTTCTTAAGATGCGCCGCGAGCGCTTCAATCGCCAACTCATAGCCGATTGGACCCAGACCGCAAATGACACCGAGAGAAACCGGTGAAACATAGGAATGATGGCGGAAGTCTTCCCGCTTGAAGATATTGGAAATGTGAACTTCCACAACAGGAAGTTCGGATGCAGAGATCGCATCCATCATCGCGACAGATGTGTGGGTGTAGGCCGCGCCATTGAGAACAATCCCGGAGGCATTCGTGCGGGCTTCCAGAATCCAGTCAACAAGTTGACCCTCAGAGTTGGATTGGCGGAAGTCGATGCTGTGGCCAAGAGACGTCGCGCGCTCAGCCGTCATCTTCTCGATGTCGGAAAGCGTCTGCGTTCCATAGATTTCTGGCTCACGGGTGCCGAGCATATTCAGTGTCGGCCCGTTCAGCACATAGATCGGCTTAGCCATGCCCCGTATCCATCATTTCTTTCAGCCCACAATCGGCAGAAAACTGCCAAAAATGAAATATCCCACATGGGACGTCTGTCTAGAAGTCGAAAAGGGCGAAAATGTGTCTCACCCGTCCCGTTTGGCCCACTCTAGGCCTCTTTGGGCGCGCGTGGGTTAACGTGTCGCCGCTGTCTTTCGAGTTGTCCCTATATGCGACGTATATACGCGCTCATGCCCCCGGTTACCATGGGTTGTTCCAACGTCAGCGACCTTGTTTTGTCCCCAGATATCAGGCGGACATAACCATCTTCAATGCACCGTCTTCCTTGGTATCGAAGAGACGATAGGCTTCGGCGCCGTCAGAGAGGCCCATCCGGTGGGTGATGACCGTTTCCGGGTGCAGCCGGCCACCACGAACCAGGGAAATCAGCTCGTCCCAGTGGCATTGCACGGAGCACGCGCTGATCCGGAAGGTGAGGCCTTTGATGAAGGCAAGGCCCATGGGGAACTGGAAGTCCATGCTTTGATTGACGCCAATCACAGAGACCGTGCCTTGGGCACCCACAATGTCGATGGCTGCGCGGATCGTGATGTCGGAACCGACAGCTTCCACGGCACAATCCAGCATCCGGCCCTTGGTTTCCTCCATCAGCCGTTCTTTGGCGTTGGCAGGGTCGAGCGCGATAGCGCCTAGCTGCTCTGCCCGGGCGCGCCGCTCCGGCACTAGGTCCAGCGCATAGACTTTGGAGGCTCCGAGCACGAATGCGATCTCGACGGCCATCAGGCCAATCGGCCCAAGCCCCACAACCGCGACAGTCTTGCCCGGGCCAATATCTGCATTGAGGCACCCGAGATAGGCGGTGGGCAAATTGTCGGTGAGCATCAAGGCCTGGTCTTCGCTCAAGCCTTCCGGGATGGCGCGCAGGTTAAAGTCCGCCATCGGCACGCGAATGCCTTCGGCCTGACAGCCTTCGAGGTTATGCCCAAGGCCATAGCAACCCATCTGATTATTTGCACAGCGATTGATGTGGCCGGAGAGGCAAGGTCCGCACGACCCACACCCAACGGCAGCAGACAGCATCACCTTGTCGCCTGCTTTAAAGCGGGTCACACTGCGACCGACTTCTGCCACTTCGCCGGTTGCTTCATGACCAACGCAGAAGCCTGTGTCGCCGGTAAACTGCGCGCCGTGATAGATGTGGAGATCAGAGCCGCATATCCCGCAGCTGTTCATCTTCACAACAACATCTGTATCCGCCTGGAATTCCGGGTCCGCATAGGATTCGTAGCGAATGTCACCTTTGCCGTGGCTTGTAAGCGCTTTCATATCTTGGTTCCTTTATGAAAGTATCAGGCCGCCATCGACCGGAATGGTCTGTCCGACCACATAGGCCGACAGGGGGGAGGCGAGGAAGAGAGCGACGCCCGCCATATCTTCCGGTGTGCCAAGACGGTGAAGTGGAATGTTCCGCAAAGTGCCTTCCAGCCGCTTTGGATTTTCCGTCGTGACTTTGGTGAGTTTCGTATCCACAAGACCCGGCGCAATGCCGTTCACGCGAATACCGTCGCTCGCCCAGGCTTCGCCGAGTGTTTTGGTAAGACCGATCGCGCCGGTCTTGGACGCGCTGTAAGCCGGGTTGCCCCGGGTCGCATGGTAGCCCGCAGTCGATGAGATCGTGATGAGGGAGCCCTTGGACGCCGCCAGCATGTCGTGGAACTTTTCTGAGCATGCCATCAGGCTGCCAATGTTGACATCCATGACCTTTTTCCAGCCATCCATTTTGAACTCCTGGCGCTTATAGAGCACGGTGCCTTGGCTCAGCACCAACACGTCCAGACCGTCAAAAGGGGGCACGTAGGCTTCAATGGCATCGAAGTCACTCACATCCATCTGCGCATAATGAATGTCGGTGAGATCGGAGCCATCGTCATCTGCATAGTCTGCTGCGCTGGCACGCGTGCCCCAGACATGGGCCTCAGCGCCTGCATCCAAAAACGCCCGGGCAATCCCATTGCCAATGCCGCTTGAGCCCCCAACAACCAGCACCCTTTTGCCGCTAAAATCCAATGCGTTCTTCATGGACACTTCCTCCCGAATGTTTTGTTGGGACATGGATAGCGCGGGAATTGCAGCCCGTCGAGCGTGTGTCAGCAAGTCCTTGATGCCGCTACGCGACCCTGACGGTTACAATTCAGCATTGACCACGTTAGGCTCCACGGATCAAACCCACATAAGCAATTGAAAGCCGCGCCGAACAGGCGGGGACGGTTGCTTTTACGCATCTGTCTGCTGATGACCCTTGATATCGGCAGTGAAACAGATGCACGTGACCAATCGCAGGCAGAAGAAGGCTTACAATGGAAAGTGCTGATTTTCAGGATATCAATGAAGCAAAAGCCAATATGGATCACATCTATAATCAGCGTGACCCACGAGCCTATTTTCGCGAACTGAAAAAACTGAATTATTCGATCCCTGATACAGCTCTCCCCATATTCCGCAAAATCATCGAGCAGGTTCGCCAGAAGGAAGGCGATACGGTGCACGTGTTGGATCTAGGATGTTCCTACGGGGTCAATGCAGCTCTGCTCAAACATGACCTTTCCATGGAAGAGCTTTATACGCATTGGGGCGCGACCGATTTAGATGTCACGGATGCGCAGGAAATCACGGCGCGCGACAAAGAATATTTCAACAATCTCGAGAACCCTGAGAATATAGAGGTCGTCGGATTGGACCTGGCAGAAAACGCAATTTCCTTCGCCGAGGACGTTGGGCTTTTGGATGACGGTCTTGCGATGAACTTGGAAACCGGGCGCTTGTCTGCTCAGGCAAGTGAAATTATATCGTCAACTGACCTCGTCACCTCGACAGGATGCGTTGGCTATGTGACGGAAAAGACATTCGACAACATTTTGCCAGCAGTGATGGCTGGTCGGTCACCCTGGGTCGCAAACTTTGTGCTGCGCATGTTTCCTTTCGATGTGATTGAGGAAACATTGGCGGATAGAGGATATGTGACGGAGAAGCTTGAAGGCCAAACCTTCCTGCAGCGCCGCTTTGAATCAGAGGATGAAAAAGAACAGGCACTTGATCAACTTCGAGATCAGGGCATCGATCCGATGCGAGCAGAGGCTGACGGTAATCTCGTCGCAGAGTTTTATCTCTCGCGTCCCAAAAAAGACGTCGACGAAATGTCCATCGAAGACCTGCTGGTCGCGTGATGTCTTGCAGGCGGGAAGGCTAGGCGTCTGCCGCATTCCAGGCGATCACAGTTCCCACACCCTGCACCACGGCGGCTATCGAGAAGGCAAACAGATTGCCATCAAAGCCGAAGAACTGAATTGGGTCATCAACGTCGGTCAAAGCGCCGCCAAAATCGTCGATGAAGAAGAAGGCCACAAAAAACGCGCCGAGAAAGATGCACCCAGGCGCGGACGCATAACGAAGACGGCTCGCGCGATTGTCGGCAGGGGCCCAGGTGAGGACCAATACGTAAAGGGCCAATCCAGCGCCGACCATGATCGCCCACATGGTATGGAAACGCGCATGGGGCAACCAGCCATCGTGGAAGATATGACTTGGGTTCAGGTCGGCGATCAAGGGGACAAACCCTGTTTGAAGGGTTACCAGTGTAAGAAGGATCTGTGCGGTTCTGATCATGTTGTTTCCTGCGACACCAAGCATTATGTCATTTCTAGGCGATTTTGGTCCGGTTTGGATTTCAGAATGTTTCAGATCGTGCTAGATGCAGGGACCGGTGTCTAGGCTGGATGTATGTCCTAATTAGTTGAGCTGTAGTTTGTCCTCATGCCCGTTATGCTGACCCTCACCATCAACGGAGAACGCCACCAGTTTGAGGGCCCGCTAACAGTGGCCAGTCTGCTGGTGAAGCTCGGCCTTGATCCCCAGAAACTGGCGGTTGAACACAATCTCGAAATTGTGCGCCGCTCGGCCTATGATGTGACAGACGTAAAAGATGGTGACACGCTGGAGCTTGTCCAGTTTGTCGGTGGCGGGTAACAAGATAGGAGTGCCAGAATGGCTGAGGCGGCAATGAAGACGGCAGAAGACAGCACCCGCGACAGCTGGTCGATTGCTGGCGAGACCTATTCATCACGTCTTATTGTCGGCACCGGCAAATACAAAGACTTCGAAGAGACCGCTCTGGCTATCGAAGCGTCCGGCGCTGAGATTGTGACCGTCGCAGTCCGGCGAGTGAATGTCACAAATCCGAACGAACCCATTCTCATGGATTTCGTCGACCCCAAAAAGTACACCTATCTGCCCAACACTGCGGGTTGCTTTACAGGCGACGAGGCGGTGCGCACCCTGCGTTTGGCGCGGGAAGCTGGCGGCTGGGACCTTGTGAAGCTCGAAGTGCTGGGCGATCGCAAAACCCTTTATCCTGACATGATCGAAACCTTGAGCGCGGCCGAGCTTCTTATCAAAGAAGGTTTCAAGGTGATGGTCTATTGCTCCGATGATGTGCTGCTGGCAAAGCGCCTGGAAGACATGGGCTGTGTCGCCATCATGCCCCTGGGCGCGCCCATTGGCTCAGGGCTTGGCATTCAAACCCCCATTAACATCCGGCTGATCGTCGAACAATCCAATGTGCCCGTGCTCGTGGATGCAGGCGTGGGCACCGCGTCTGATGCAGCGGTTGCCATGGAACTTGGCTGTGACGGCGTGCTGATGAATACCGCGATCGCAGAGGCGAAGGACCCGGTCCTCATGGCCGAAGCCATGAAAAAAGCCGTGCAGGCCGGTCGGCTTGCCTATCAGGCAGGACGCATGCCGCGCAAACGCTACGCTGATCCAAGCTCACCCGTGGCGGGTCTCATTTAGGACGATGATGCGCGCTCTTCTGCAACCACTTCGAGCAGTCGATCTTTGCCCACAGCGCCAGGCACCAACCTGTTGCCAATGATGAAGGCGGGGGTGCCATCAATGCCGATCTCGCGCGCCATCTGATGATTGCGTTCGATTGCAGCTTCAATGCCAGGATCTTTCATGTCTTGGCGAAGCCGGTCTGTGTCGAGCCCGGCATCATCAGCAACGCGTAAAATGCGGTCTTCGTCCAGATCACCACTGGTCGCCATCAGCGCTATGTGCAGCTCCATATATTTGTTCTGGGAAATCGCGGCCATCGCTGCACGGGCAGCAAGTTCGGATTGTTCCGACAGAATTGGGAATTCCTTGTAGACGAGACGAACATTGCCATCTTGATCGACCGCCTCGAGGATGTCTTTCACCGCGCGTTTGCAGTAGCCACACTTATAATCGAAAAATTCGACAATGGTGACGTCGCCTTCTGGATTGCCATAAACGTAGGAATAGTCGTCATTGAAAAGGCCGTCAGCATTGGCCACGATCGCAGCTTGAGCCGCTTGCTTTTCTACGGCCGCCTGCTGCACTTCCAGCCGGTCGAAGACTTCGATCATGACTTCCGGGTTTTCGAGCAGATATTCCCGAACAATCTGACCAATCGCGTCAGTCTGGGTCGCATTGAACTCAGATTGCGCACTTTCCGCGGTCGCAAGGGTGCTGCCAAGGACGAGCGACCCGGCAAGGGCGGAAGCACCTGCCAATCCGAACAAAAGGCGGGGCGAAACAGACCGATATGTCATCTCAACTTCTTCCTTGTGGCTTTTCTTGCAAAATGTCTTCAGCACGGAGCCACCCTGGTGATCCAGAGTTCATCTCATCCTGAGCGCGTTTGGCATGTTGTTTGGCTCGCGGCAATTGTCCCAGGACATAGAACCGTTCTGCAGTAGACAGCTCCGCATTGCCATAATCGCCCAGGCGCGCATAAGCTATTGCTGCCTGATGATACGCACGTGAATTTTCAGCATCACTCCGCCTGGCGATTGCCAAATGATCCAATCCTTCAATCGTTTCTTTCTCGCGCTCAACGCTAATCAGCGATTGGGCGAGGCCGACACGCAGGAGCGGCGAGTCAGGTGCCAGCTCAACGGAGCGTCGGTAAGGCTCAATGGATTCTTCCACCTTGCCATTCTCAAAGAGAACCTGACCCTTTAGTTCCCAGAAGAAGGGATTGTTGGGCAGGGCAGCTAGCAGCGGTTCAATCTCAGCAATTGAGCGTGCAACGTCTCCCTGTTTGTGAAAGGCGACCGCGCGCGCATAACGGGCAGGGACACTGGTATCGCTCAGAGGAAACCGACGAAACGTCACTGCCGGGCGGTCGATAAAGCCATGCAGCTTTGCCTTGATCAGATCAAATGCGGTGATCCAGGCTGGCGGGTCCTGAACATCAACGAACGGTGATTGAAGGACCCGATCTTCCAATGCGCTCAAGCGCTGCGTGGAAAGCGGGTGAGAGCGCAGATACGGGTCTTGCTGCCGCTCGCTCAGCACTTCCTGACCTCGAAACAGGTAGAAGGTGTCCATCATGCCCCGGCCCGACCAGCCTACCTGATCAAGATAGGTGACGGCGGCTTGGTCTGCGGAGGCTTCTTGAATGCGGCTATATTGAAGGAAGTCGCGTTGCGCGAGGGTTTGCCCGCCTGTGATGATCGCAAGGCCAGCATCGGCGGACCCGGCGACAATGGCACCGATGCCAAGAAGCGTAGACAGGATGATGGGGACGGCGGCAGATTTCAGTGCCTGCTGCGTGCGTGACAAATGACCCCCTGCCATATGGCCGGTTTCATGCGCGATGACACCGATCAGCATGTTGGGTCGATCAGACTGTTGGATCAGACCGGTGTGAATGAACATTCTCTGTCCGCCCGCAACAAAAGCATTGAGCGAATTATCATTGACCAGATGAATTCTGACCGCCGAAGGATCAAGCCCTGCTGCCCTGAAAATCGGGTTTGAGAACTCGCGCATCAGAAATTCAGTCTCGGCATCGCGAATTAGCCCCGCAGCCTGAACTTGGCTCGGAAAGGCGATCAACACGGCCATCATCACCGCGAGGGCAGACGGGAGGGAGCGAAGCGGGCGGGTAATCAAGGCGTACATTGTGACTTCCAATTCCAGACAGACCAGGTGGGCGTTCTACCACCAGGACCAACATTCCATATGTAGACTGCCGGACGGTCGCAAGCCGCCAGGAAAGTCAAATGCACCCCATCACCGGCAGGGTAGGAGGGCAAAACCGCCTGGTCAATCACCGAACAGGGGTATCTCGCGCATATGTGACCCAAATCCTGCCCTGCCGCGAACAAAGCTTAACGCAGTGTTGAAACGTGCTTTTCCAGAACACCTTAGGTACTCTGATGCCAAGCTGGCCCATGAGCGCGTCTCAGAGGGGCCATTTCTTGAAGACGGCAGACTAGGGGTGCTACACCCAAGGGTGCTACACCCAAGGGTGCTACACCGTGTGTTTGCTTCGCGACTAGGGAAAATCAAGATCCAATGAGGCCAAATTTTGACCGCGTCGGCTGTTCGAGCCGGAAGCCATCTTTTTCACTCTCTCGTATCACAACGGTGGTCCTGCTCGCAGGCAGCCTAGCTGGGTGTGCCAGCTTGTTTGGGGGGGACGAGACGGACACGAGTGCGCCTCTTGGCGCCGTGACGGAGACAGCCCGAGACGCGCGGGGCCTGACGGGCGTTGGCCGAGTGTCTGCTGAGAGCCGGGCAACGGGTGCAACAGGCGGCTTTGTTGTCGCAGATGAACCCCAGGCCGCTTTAATCGCGCGTGATGTCCTGGAAGCGGGAGGCACGGCCACCGACGCCGCAGTCTCACTCTATTTCATGCTATCGGTTACCCAGCCCCAGGCAGCAGGGCTTGGCGGTGGAGGGCTATGCCTTGTCCACGACCGCTCTGCTCAGAAAACAGAAAGCGTTGAATTCCTACCCCGCCGCGCGAGCGCCGGCGGAGCGGTTGCCATTCCCGGCAATGTGCGTGGGTTTGCATTGATGCATGCAAAATATGGACAAACTTCTTGGTCAAGTCTGCTGGCCCCGGCCGAACGTCTGGCCGCGACAGGCACACCGGTGTCCCGAGCAATGGCGCGCGCATTTAAGCCACACACAAATCTGTTGCGCGGTGATGTTGCGCTGGGAAGAGGGCTGCTGTCATCTGCAGGGTTACCCTTGAAGGAGCTGGACCAGGCAACGCAAATTGAACTTGCATCAACCCTTGGTCTGGTGCGCTCCCGCGGTGTCTCTGCGCTCTATGCAGGGGATGCTGCTGCAACTTTCGCAGATGCTATTGGCGAAGCTGGAGGCAATGTCTCCGCAGATGATCTGCGCAACTACCGGCCGGTGGTGAGTGAAGCAGGGCGCTTGGAAGCAGGCGTGGTGAGCTTGCGGACCGCATCACGCAATGTTGGCGCGGGCGCATTTGCCGAAAACCTCTGGGCAGCACTCGATGGGATCGCTCCGACCGATGGCAATGGCGCGGCCCGCGCGGCTGACAATGTGGCATTGCAGCTTGGCGCCCCGGGTCGCCTGCCGGACGATCTGGGATCGACGGGCTTTGCTGTCGTGACGGCAAATGGAGACGCGGTCACATGTGCCGTGACAAGCAATGGTGCATTTGGCACCGGGCGGACCGCGAGCGGCATGGGTGTCATCCTTGCTCGCTCCCCCGATGACCCGGTAAGCGGGTTGGCTACAGCCTTCCTCGCGCCCGTGGTCGCTGTAGCTCCAGATAATGCGACGCTCGCCTTTGCCGGTGCCAGCGCAGGCGGTCCCTCGGCAGTTGCGGGCATGCTGCAGGTCGCCCGCCAATTGGTGGCAGGCAATGGGAAAGGTCTGGGCGCGGCACTTCAGGCGGCAACACCTGGGCCAGCACCATTGGTGAACGCCATCTCTTGTCCTGTGGGTGTTGCAGGCGGCGTGGCGCAATGTGAGTTTGGGGTCGATCCAGATGGTGCGGGCCTGGGCGCAGAAGCCATTGGCCAATAACCCACGCCTATGACGGTCAAACGCCGAATGCCATCAGCGCGAAGCGATGTGGACCCCTTCATCGTGATGGATGTCATGCGCGAAGCCAACCGTTTGGAAGCGGCGGGGCGGTCGATCATGCATCTGGAGGTTGGGCAGCCAGGAGCACCAGCCCCGCAAGCGGTACGCAGAGCAGGAAGTAAAGCGCTTGATGCAGGTGCACTCGCTTATACCGATGCGCTCGGTCTGCCGTCACTGCGCGCCCGGATTGCACGATATTATGGAGAGCACCATCAGGTTGATGTCGATCCTGCCCGGGTGGTTGTGACCGGGGGCTCGTCTGCAGCTTTCATTCTCACCTTCCTTGCCTGTTTTGATGCAGGCGACAAAGTTGGACTGCCCGAACCTGGCTACCCGGCCTATCGCAACACGCTCCGCGCGCTGGGCTGCGACCCTGTGGGCATCGCTGTGGGGCCAGAGACGGATTGGGCCCTGACGCCCGAGCTGATTGAGCGTACTGAAGCAAAGCATGGGAAGCTGAACGGGGTGCTGGTCGCAAGTCCCTCAAATCCGACGGGTGCAATGCTTTCCGACCCGCAGATGCGTGCATTGGGAGAGAGTTGTGAAGAGGCGGGACGCTGGTTCCTGTCGGACGAAATTTATCACCGGATCACCTATGGCGCTGTAGATGTGACGGCATTGGACGCTGGCGACGATGCCATCGTGATCAATAGTTTCTCGAAATATTACTGCATGACCGGCTGGCGTTTGGGGTGGACGATAGTGCCCGAAAGGCTCGTACGCCCGATTGAGCGTCTTGCACAGAATCTCTTTATTTCGCCGCCGACGCTTTCGCAGATTGCCGCAGAACGAGCGTTTGATGAAACGTCGGCGCTTGACGAAAATGTTGCGGTCTATGCGCAAAACAGAGACCTGCTATTGCGAGAACTTCCAAAAGCGGGCATTGCTGATTTCGCCCCGGCTGATGGTGCCTTCTATCTCTATGCGGATGTATCGAAGCTCACCGATGACAGTGCGTCCTTTTGCACCACAATGTTGCATGAGGCCGGGGTTGCTGCGACGCCGGGTGCTGATTTTGATCCCACAGGCGGCCATCAATATGTGCGGTTTTCATTCGCAGGACAAACCGCCGATATGGCCGAAGCCGCCCACCGGATTCAGAAGTGGCTGACGCCCTAACATCCGGCGTTTCGACCGCGCTGCCGTCACAAGTTTGCCTCAGTCATTTTTGATTTCTCCGTTTACGGCACATTTGATTGGAAATGGCAGCGTAAGTTGGTACCCAATTTCTCGTGGCAGAGACATTTTGCGCAGCGGCAAGGGTGACCAGGAGTAAGCCAATCATGTTCAGAACCTTTTTACTGGCCTGTCTACTTATGTCCTCATCGGTTTGGGCGAGCGCAGGGTGGGCTGACGAGGTCTCCATCAGCAATACCTCGCTCCCTAACATTGTGGTGATCCTGGCAGATGATCTCGGCTGGAATGACCTGGGATACCAGGGGAGTGAAATCCGTACACCTCGTATTGATGCGTTAGCGAACGACGGCCTTACGCTCGATCGCTTCTATGCTCAACCGATGTGCAGCCCGACGCGGGCTTCAATGCTCACGGGGAACTCTACGGCCCGTCTCGGGATTACTCGCGCGCTGTCGAAGCTGGTTCCCACTGGCCTTCCTTTGGATCAAACAATTCTACCTCAATATCTCAAGGACATGGGCTACCAGACATCACTGGTGGGGAAATGGCATTTGGGCTTTCGTCAGCGCGAATATCTGCCGACCTCGCGTGGTTTTGACTCTTTCTATGGGCATTTGACAGGTGGCATCGGATATTGGGACCACGTCCATGGCGGTGGATATGATTGGGCGCGCAACGAAGAGGTCCTTCGAGAAGAGGGCTATGCAACCCATCTGATGGCCAACGAAGCTGTTCGTGTCATCAAAACCCGTAACCCGGATGAGCCCCTCTTCCTGTATGCAGCGTTCAGTGCTCCGCACTTGCCGAATGAGGCCCCTGAAGAAACAATTGAAAGCTATGCCGATATAGAGAACCCGCATCGCCGCGTGCATGCAGCTATGGTGACGGAACTCGATGCCGGAATCGGGCAAATCGTCGATGCCTTAGAAGAGCAGGGA
>JAJFGY010000009.1 GCA_021775935.1 Alphaproteobacteria bacterium | reverse complement strand
ACGCAGCTTTTTATAGTCCGCGGCAACCGCATCAAAAATTTCAAGGACTTTCGGCTTAAGCTCAGCCTCCATCGCAGCAAGCGAGAGATTGTTCTCTGCCTCTTCGTCCTCTTCCTCTTCTTCGGGCTCTTCTTCGATTACTTTGCCTTCGGCTTTCGCGCGCTCCTTGTCGAGCGCCGCCTGGCTTTTGTCGACCTTCTTGGCATCTGGGCCAGCATAGGTCGCGTCCAAATCGATAATATCGCGAAGAAGAATTTTGCCTTCGTTCAGCTCATCACGCCAAATGATGATCGCCTGGAAACTCAGAGGGCTTTCACACAGGCCTGCAATCATCGTCTCGCGACCAGCCTCGATGCGTTTTGCGATGGCAATCTCGCCTTCACGCGACAGAAGCTCAACAGACCCCATTTCACGCAGATACATGCGGACAGGATCGTCTGTGCGTTCGAGCGTCGTTGTGCTGGAGCTTGCAGCCTTGGTAACCGCGCCACCTTCTGGCTCGGCCTCGGCAACAGCTGTTCCGCTGGCACTCTCTTTCTTGTCGTCTTTGTCGTCGCTTTCAGCGTCGTCATTCTCGATCACAGTGATGCCCATTTCAGAAAGCATCGACATTGTGTCTTCGATTTGTTCGGAGCTAAACTCTTCCGATGGCAGAACCTTATTCAGTTCGTCATAGGTCACAAAGCCGCGCGCCTTCGCCGCCTTGATCAGTTTCTTGACGCCAGCATCGGACATGTCGAGCAACGGGCCGTCCCGTTCTTCACTTGCCGCTTCTGCTGGTTCTGCTTCTGCCGTCTTCGTCGCCATTCAAAAACTCTCCGCCTGGCCTGCCAGATCAATCTTTAGGGTCTCAATGTGAGACAAAAAAACCGCCACATCCCCTAATGCGCGGGTTTTCAATCTCTTGATGCAAACACCGCACCGGCGTCGTGCCTAGTGTGGTCCCTATGTCTCAATCGCAGGTCGGTTAGATTCCTTGCCAATCACAATTTCGAAAGCCCACTCAACTCGGCTTTTAACGCCGTCAGTCGGGTTAGGTTTTCGTCCGTCATTTCATCCGCCAACGCACGTTCCGCTGCATTGAGCTCCATCTGCAAATCCGATGCCCGTTGATGCCATTGAAGCAAGTGACGCCATGCGTCTTCAGCTTCCGTTTCGTCGGCGTCGGCCCATGCAAATTTTTCGCTCCTCAGCGCCGTCCCACTCTCGAGTCGGCGAGCGATGTCCGATAATCCCCTCTTGTCCAAGTGGCCCCTCAGTGCTTCCCTGTCAAGGGGCGCATGAACAGCGGCTATATCTATGATTTCATTGCGTATTTTGTCAAGCATCCGGTCTTTTATTTCGAGCGCCGCCATGTCCTCGCAATAGGTCTCCAAAAGCACCGGATGATTAAGCAGAGTAAGGATTAGGAGCTGTTCGCGGCGTCCAGCCCCTGCGTCCCCACCACGCACCAGCGAACTCTGCTTCAGTTGCGGTGTTGAGGGTTCTCGAAATGGCGCACCGCCCTTTGCGTTCCCCCAAGCGTTTCCCGAGGCATTCCAGGGTTTTTTCGCTTGATATCCGCCATTTTGACGCTCGTTTCGCCATTGTGAGCGGCCTTGATTGGCCTGGTGGGGCTTGAGGAATAAATCGAGCCGCTCTCGCAGCGCATCCCGATAGAAATCCTGGACCGTGGGATCCGCAATCTCCCGAATAACGGCAGAAATTCGCGCTTTTAGCTGAGCTTTGCGCTCCGGCGTGTCCCAGGTGGAGACCTCAACTTCTTTATCCCAAACGATTTCGGAGAGCGGGCGGGCAGCATTCAGCACCTCCGCCATGGCGTCTGGACCACCAGATCGAACCAGATCATCGGGATCCTGCCCCTCTGGCAAAAGCGCAAATCGGAGCGAATGGCCAGGTTTCAAAAGCGGCAACACCCGCTCAACTGCCCGATAGGCTGCCCGAAGCCCCGCTTTATCCCCGTCAAAGCAAAGCACCGGCTCAGGGGCCAGGCGCCACAGGAGCCCAATTTGCTCCTCAGTGAGCGCCGTGCCAAGCGGCGCCACAGCGTTATGGATGCCTGCCTGGCCAAGGGCGACCACATCCATATAGCCCTCGACAACGGCGACGGTGCCCCCGTCATAGGAGGGCTTTCGCGCCCGCGCGAGATTGTAGAGAAGGCGCCCTTTGTGAAAGAGCGGCGTCTCCGGTGAATTCATATATTTTGCCTTCGCGTTTGGATCGAGTGCCCGCCCGCCAAACGCAATCACACGGCCCCGCGCATCCTCGATAGGAAACATGACCCGATTTCGAAACCGGTCATAGGGCTCGCGAATATCCTCCCCAGAAATAAGGAGGCCGCCTTCCACGAGCTGCGGGATCTTAAAGCCCAATCCCATCATGTAAGATTTGATGCCCGAGCGATCATCTGGTGCAAAGCCGATTCCAAAACGCTCAATCGTCTCGTCAGAAAGACCACGCCGCACAAGATAAGCCCGTGCCTCAGCGCCTTTGCCCCGACCGAGGCTTTCACGGAAATAGTCCTGAGCCGCTGCCATCACATCAATAAGGTCGGTGCGTTTTTCTTCTCGAGCGGCGGCCCCCGCATCGCGCTGCGGCATTTCCATGCCCGCTTCAGACGCAAGACGCTCGACCGCTTCCAAAAAGGAGAGGTTCTCCGTCTTCTCCAGGAACTTGATCGCGTCCCCATGCTCCCCCGTTGAGAAGCAATGATAGAATTGCTTATCGTCATTCACAGTGAAGCTCGGCGTCTTCTCATTGTTGAAGGGGGAGAGACCGACAAACTCGCGTCCGCGCCGGGTGAGTTTCACTTTCCGGCCGACCACATCCGATACACGGGTGCGGTTTTTCAACTCTTCCAGGAAAGATTTCGGAAAACTCATCGGGGCTCCACAAGCACGGTATCTGGTATTTAGGCCAGCCTATCCCATCACAGGCCAGCCTATCCCATCACAGGCCTGTCTGCATCTGGCAGAAAATGAAGCAAAACAGGCCTTTTGATCAACCGCAATGCGGCTCCGTCTTTTTAGGGCTAATCTGCACCTAAGAACCAGCCCTGAATAAGAGGGCGCCCCTTCTTACAAGGAAGAAACCCCATGAGCCCCCTTGCCCTTGTTCTCATTCTGGTTGGCCTCCTGATCGCAGCGACCCGTGCCCCCTTCATTTTCGCGCCGGAGCGCACAAGATCATTCTATTTAAGCATGATGGGAACAGACAGGCGCATGCGATCTCTGGGCGTTCTGATCACCGTGATCGGTGCTGTCATGGTTTGGGCGGGCGCGCAGGAAGTGGGACAGCTCGCGACCATCGTCTATGACTTCGGCCTGCTCATTTTGGCAATAGCAGCATTTATGATTGCTCTCCCAGCGCCCACCCGTCGCTTGGCAACTTCGGCTTGGGGAGGCTTCAGCGCCGGCGTGCTGCGAGGACTGGGCCTGGTGGCATTGGTCTTTGGTCTGTTAGTCGCCGCTTACGGCCTGAGCCTCTGAATAGACGAACTTTGAGCCAAAACACTTCAGGGTTGGGGCTCGCCCTAAAGCGTCAAATCAATCGCCTGGTTGATTTTCCTCCCTGCATTCACTGCGTGATATATGGGGAACGGCGAGCGCTGAGAAACATCGATTTCCCGTTTGAGCCACTCCTGTTCCTCCAGAACGTAGAGAGATTGGGATAAGGCGCGGTCTGTGATTGGGCCCAACCCGGATTTAATGCTCGAAAACCGTTTCGGCAACTTCGTCACCGCTAAAACAGGCACGACCCAGCTCCGCCTTAAGACAGAGAACGTCTCCTCATCAGGAACCGCCGCCACAATCTTGTTTGCCATTGCCGCTGCAATAACCCCTTTAGGTGTCAACCGGACCTCCGGCCGCAATGGATGCCCATGACCCGGATTTCTCTCAAGCAAGTCGAGCTGCACCAGATGCTTCAGGCTCGAGGCAAACGAACTCCGGCTTGCATTAGTCGCAGCTATCAAGGGCGCCTGCCGACCCGGGACGCCTGAATGCAGAAGGGCCAAGATCTTCAACGACCAGGTCTTCGATGTGATGTTGACAAGCAGCGCAATATCCATGAATTATAGTTACTATAATTTTACTACATAGGAAAGCGTCATGTCGATAGTCACATTGGACAACACAATCACCCTGGCGCTCTCAGTGCGCGACAGGCACCTAAGTGCGCAATGGTATGAGAAGAACCTTGGCTTCCATCTTCTCTTTCATAACGACGAAGCTGGATGGAGTGAGATGCAGACCAACACGCAAGGCGTCACTCTCGGATTGGGCGAACAATCAGAACCCACACCAGGCAACTCTGTTCCCGTTTTCGGCGTGATGGACATTGCGGTTGCGCGTGCAGCACTGGAAAAGGTCAACGTAAAATTCGATGGCGAAACAGAAACCATCGAGGGAATGGTCAGCACAGCAACATTCTATGATCCAGACGGCAATGCCCTCATGCTCGCTCAAGATCTGTCTCAATAGACATAACCTTGAACCGGGAGGAACAGAAAGCTTGAGCTGGTCAACAGAATGCCACGGCCACGGGTTCCCCCGCCCGGCCGCTCACATACCTACCCAGCCGATACCTTAGTCTGCGAGCTTTCCGAGAAATCTGCCAAATGCTTTAGCAAAGTGCTTAGGCGTTTCAAGTGCAGGCATATGTCCTGCGCGAAAGGTCACCAGCTCATGATTAGGGGTGGCCTCAACTGCCGCCCGGCTCTTCTTCAGTGGAACGATCTGGTCTTTATTCGCCCAGGCGTAGAGCACAGGCATTGATAAGCGTGCGGCGACAGCGCGGATATCTGCTTCCGGTGTCACAAAACTGCTCCAGGCTTCCACAAGGGGCTGTGATATCTCGAATCGAGCGTCGATAATCCGGTGACGCTGGGCTTTTGCGGCGCGCCTTGGCAAAACCCGTCTGTAATAAAGTTTGAACGCCGGGGAGAACCAACGCTTCTGGTCCACACCCGCCTGGAAGAAAGCCACCATCCGCCCAATTGCAAAGCGGGCGAACCCATTCACAGGCGCAAGACCACCAGGATTTGAGAGGACCAGACCGCGCACTTTTTCTGGGTGACGATCTGCATAGAGAATGGCAGCCGCTCCCCCAATCGAATTTCCATAAAGGACAAAGCGCTCAAGTCCCAACGCTTCGACAAACGTCTCGAGCAGATCACAATACCGCGCAGCGCTAGCTGGTTGACAATCATCGCCGGACCTTCCTTGCCCCGGCCAATCAAGAGCAATAATCTCCGCCTCCTTACCCATGAGCGCCGCAAGCTTCTCAAAGTCCCGCGCGCCATGTCCAATAGCGTGCAGACAGACGACGGGAACACCCTTCCCCCACCTCTCATAAACAAGCTCAACACCGTCAACTTTTAGACGCGGGGCAGTTACTGACGCACCAGCTTCGTATCGTTTCATCACATTTACCTAAAAGAGATATTTATATCACTTTTGGAATATGAGATACTTGACGCTGTAATTCAACATGAGAAATGAAATGCCCCCGCTTAAAGGCAGCAAGCAAACCGCAAAATCCCAAGCAACCCGTCAAAAATTAGTTGACGCCGCTGCAGAAGAATTTCGCGACATTGGTTACTTCAACACAGATACGAACAAGATCGCAGTCCGCGCAGGCTATGCCCCCGCTACCTTCTACAAGCATTTCGGAAACAAGCTTGAAATCTTCCTGGCGGCCTATGAAGTGTGGGTTGCGGATGAATGGCGGGCGCTGGACGCATCTGACGACGATCCGGAAACACTTATCAGAACCGTTCTTGCGCACCACAAGAAACATCTTCTGTTCCGAACAGACCTACGGGCCCTTGCAGCAACAGAGCCTGACGTGAAGCGCTATCAAAACAAGCTACGCCGTGAACAGGTAAAGCGCTTAGGCGAGCTGGCTCCCGATCTCGCACCTGAAGGAGACGATTGGTCCACGCCAGTCTTTCTTCTCCTCACCCTGGAGCGTGTTTCGGACGCGATAGCTGACGGCTCCGCCAAAGCCAGCCACGCCAGCGAAGCTGCCTTAATTGCTCACGTGATCAAACTGATCGATGGTTTGCGCCATTAGGAGCGCTACCCGATTGCTGCGTCCACAGCCCGCTCCATCAGGGCGCCGCCGATCCATGAGATCAAAGGGATCGCAAGGTAGAAGGCCAATCGCCCGATGGTTGAGAAATCGATCGGCCATTCCCGCGCTGCCTGAATGCGGGCCTCTAACGCCAACAGCCCGCCCATTTTTGCAAGCGCCACGTCGTCATCGTCTGCGGCCTTAAGTTTCGTCCAGCATCGTTCAATGACCAGCTGCACCTCTCTTAACTGCCGTTCTTTTTCCCTGACAATTATTTGATGCCATCCAAAAAGGGGTACCAGCAGGTTCAAAACGGCGACACCCCCAATGCCCATGAAAAAAGGGAGTAATACAGAGCGATCGATCCCGCTGCTCAGAAAAAACAATGACCCGATTGTTGCGCCGATGACCCATGTAAATGCACCGCGCATAGATGCTTTGGTGACAGGACGGAGTTTGCCCGGATCAAAAATATCAGGCGCGTCCACCTCGCGGCGCAACCGCGACCAGAGTCGCCCCTCATCAATCGTCAAATAGAAATATTTTGCGATGAGTGAAAAGGCAAAAGGGGCCACTACGAAAAACCAAACGGCGGCTACCTGCATAGATGCAGGGGGAAGAAATTCATAGCGCCCTTCAAACCCCAAAAGTTCCATGATCCCTGGCAAGG
>JAJFGY010000080.1 GCA_021775935.1 Alphaproteobacteria bacterium | reverse complement strand
CGGTGCGTTGAACCCGGTATTCAGGATCACTGCGCCTTCAACCAAGCCCGGAGACCTGGCCAGCGCCCCGAGCCCGACAGCGCCGCCCCAGTCCTGGCCCATATAAACGAGTTCGGTCAGGTCAAGCTGTGCAAGCGCTGCATTGATCCAGCGGATGTGATTGTCAAGCGTGTGTTGGCTTGCGGGCACCTTGCTCGAGAAACCCAGCCCGACCAGGGTCGGCATGATCAGCCGGAGCCGGTCTGTCGGCAGTTCAGCTGCCACCTTGCGATAGAGAAAGCCCGATGTCGGATTGCCGTGCATGAGAAAGACCGGATACCCGGACCCGACCTCCAGCATATGAACCTTGATGCCCGGTTCTACTTCGATGAAATAGCTTTTGTAATCGTCCGTGATGTGCGTCGCCGCGTAGTCCGGAAGCGGAAAGGCTTCAAAGGTCCTGGCATCGATGGCAACAGTCCCTTCGCCTTCGGGGGTCACCATTTGCCCGTCGCGCGTCAGGGCAAACACGATGCCGAGGGCGGCGACGACCACCACGGCCAGCGATATCAGGATCAGTCTTTTCACGTGTTCAGCCTTTCAAATATCTGGTTGCTGCCTTTTGGAGAATGGACTCTCTACGCGGACGCAGCGTTCTGGTTTCCGTCGTGCTGTCTCATCTGAGTCCAAAGATAGCGAAGGGCAAAAAGAGCCGGGATGTAGTAGAGGAAAACGAAAATGCCGATCACGCGCGTGGTGTTGGTCGCAAGGTCGAAATGCAGAAGTGTCGGCAGGTCGATCAGGTCGGTGAAGAGGCGAATAAAGATCAATATAAAGAGCATTGGCCCGTTCTTTAGGGCGAAGGCGATGATGAAAGCAAAACCGACGGCGAAGTTACGGGCGGCATAGATATAGGCGGCCTGATTGATTTCTTCGGCGCCGGGCCCGCCCAGAAAGCCTGGCAAATAGAAGGCTGCTACCGGACCGAGAAACATTGGCAGGGTTTCAAGGATGATGATGAGAGTCAGCCACCAGGGCACCTGTATTTTCATCTTGATCCTCCTTGAGTGTTTCTAGCTATTTGTCCTCAGCTACCCCAGGGGTTGCTCCTTGCTCGAGAAACCGTAAGAAATGACATGACCCATGTCAAATGTTACGGGCGTGGAATTTCAGGCAGGTTGCCAATCCGGCCTTGGATTAGGGCGATGATCTTGTGGGCCCTAGCGCGCAGCCACATCGGCGAACTGGTCGACTAATCTTTTAGGAGGGGCCGCGTAGAGCGTTTTCGGGCGGCCAAGGCAGGCGTATTTCTCCCAGTTTGTTTTCAACGTTCCCGTGCTGAAAAACGGCGGGCGGCGAGAGGAGACCTATTGGGATGTTTTGTCGGGGCCAATGTTTTTCATCTTTGCGATGGATGCCGCCCAAATGACCGTGGCGCTTGGTGCTGCGATTGTGATCAGTCTCTTTTAGGCGCTGTCGGCCGAGTTGCCGCGCTCTGCCGCCGGATTTGCCAGGGCTGCCACGGTGCCCGCCGTGGATGCAGCGATTCTGGTCAGAGCAGCGCGGGGGGTGCCGGCGCGCGTCCGCGTTGCGAGGTTCAGGAGGGTTCCCGACGCCAGATTTGTCGCAACCTCCAGAACCGAAGGATCCAAATGGGGCGCGTGCCGAGAGATCTGTGCGCTAAGTGCCCGGTCAAACCCTTCAAGCAATGTGCTGAGCACGTCTTTGATTCTGGGTTCGGTGGCGGCTTCGGTCACCGCAGTCGTAAACACGAGACAGCCCCGTGCCATGTCGCCGTTTGGTCCCAGATAGATGTCCAGGGCGGCTGCGTAGAAATTCTCAAGCCCGGTTTTCAGGTCGGGGCTTGATGCCAGCGCGCCGACGGCCTCCGTCGCCATGCGCTTTCCAAACACATCAAGCGCCAGCAGGTACATAGCGAGCTTGTTGCCATAGGCGGCATAGAGGCTTGGACGGCTGAGCGATGTTGCCCTTGATAGGTCCTCCAGCGACGTTCCGGAAAACCCTTTCTCCCAGAACACATTCACCATGAGCTCCAGGACCGCGTCTTTATCGAATTTGCGGGGGCGTCCTCGGGCAGGGGTTTTGGTCATTTATGTACTGATCCGCATATAATTGTTGACGCGAGACTATTGACGGGCATTATTAAGCGGACCGGTACATAAATAAACCTCATTCTGGAGTGTCGCTCAAATGATGATCATGGACTGGATAAAAGCTGCAAAGGCCATGATTGATGATCTGACGCGCGTCTCGCCCTTTATGCGGGTGTGGGGACCGGCGCTCAATGGACCGATGGTTCTTGGCGGATTGATCTTCATAGGTCATTTCGAAGCCGCACTGATCCTTCTCAGCTGTGTCTTTTCTGTGCTTGTTGCCGCCCAGATCCACAAACGATCGCCTTTCAGCCGATTGACCAGCCTTGTTCATATTGTGTGGTTGCCGCTCTTTCCGTTGCTTATCCAGACCCTTATGGGTCACGGCTTGGGAAGCATTTACGGGGCCTGGCTAGCTTATGTAACCGTCACGATGGGGATCAGCCTCGTCTTTGATGCCTGGAATATCGCTGTCTACCTGTTCAGCAAAAACAGCAAATTTGAAGGAGCAGACGCATGAGCCTCCCCCTGGAGTCGGCCTCACATCTCGCGCCAGATACGGGACGCAACAGTAAGCCCCAACAGATTTCCCGCTATATCGCTTCAGCTATCAGAGAGCGTGCTTTCCGGGCATCGCTCGCGCTGGGCCTCAAGCGACTGCAGGATATTGTTCCTGATGACTGGGCAGCACCTGACAGCCGTTTGGCGGATGAGGCGCGGACGCTTGCAACTGAGCTTTGTTCCCCGGTTTTGGTTGCGCATTCTGAACGGACCTATTGCTTTGGCGCCATCTTGGCAGCGCGCGATGGCCTGAAGATGGACCGGGAGCTCTTCTATATTGCAGCCCTGCTGCATGATCTGGGTCTGAGTGACCTCTATCGAGACGAACCAGGGTCATTCGAATGGGTGAGTGCCCGTAAGGCGCGCACGTTTTGCGTGGATCGTGGTTTGCCGGATGCCAAGGCCGATCTTGTGCATGATGCGGTGGCGCTGCACTCCTCTGTTGGTCTGGCAAACAGACGAGAGCCGGAAGTCGCTTTTGTGCACTATGGCGCGGGGCTCGACCTGCTCGGCAAGCGTGTCGACCACATCCCCAGATCTGACCTTTCAGCGGTGTTAGAGCGTTTCTCGCGAGAGGGCTTCAAGCAGGAATTTTCCTGTTGCCTGCGCGATCAATATGAAAAGAAACCGAACAGTCATATTTCCGGTCATGTGGCGCTTGGGCTGCCAGACCTCATCCCTGATGTACTCGCGTGATCAGAAACCCTATGGCGACATGGGCTCCTTCAGGGCTGCCTCGCTTGTTGCATCACCGGCTATTCGAGAATGTAACATCACGCGCGGCTCAGCATAATCCCAGGCCATGGCTTTGTGCATCAAACACCTGTTGTCCCATACCACCACGTCGCCCGCAGACCAGCTGTGTTGATAGACGCGCGCTGGATCTTCGACGGATGCGGCGTTCAACTCCGCGATCAAACGCTCAGACTCGCCGGGCGATAAACCCGGCACCCCATAGGCATGGCGCCCAGCCGCCAAGGACTTGCGGCCGGTTTCGGGATGGATTTTGACGAGGGGCCTTAGAGGAATGTCGTCGACATTCAGGCCGTATCCTGTGTATTCGCTGCCGGTTTTTTTGGTTTCCTCGCCCAGTTCAGCCTGACTGTGCGCCAGCGAATGGTGGGCGGCTTTGCCGGCAATCAGCTGCTTTGTCGGTTCATCCAGCGCATCATAGGCAGCGCGCATATCAGCAAAAGCAGTGTAACCCTGTTCCCTGGGTACAATTTTCGCGCTAAAGACCGCGCCCTTTGCCTGGAGTGGCATATAGGTGTTGTCCTGATGCCAGTGCATATTGCCCCGAATGATTTTCATCATGTCGTCGTCTGGCTGATCGCGGAGACGGCCGTCGGGATGAACGTTGCTGATCTCTGCGGCTTCCAATCCCCGAACCAAATCTCCGAACCTAAGCGCGAATGTCCGTTGTTCCGCATTGCTTAGATGCTGGCCCGGAAAGATCAACAGCGCGTGTTCGAGCCACACTGCATAGAGGGCATCAAAAGCCTCGTCATCCAGCTTGCGGACATCCAGATCGGTCACGACGACGCCGAATGTTTTTTGGAGCGGCTTTAAAGAGAACGGTTGGTTCATGTCTTATTCTACCACGGCTCACTTGAGTGCCCAATTTTCTCATTGAACAGCCAGCGCTTCTCAGTTTTATCAGCCGGAACTTTTTGATCTGAATGAATAGATAATAATTATTCTCTATATAAGCGCGGCCGTGGGACCCCTCCGCGCCGGTCGTGGAGCACCAGAAGAGGCCGGGGACCTTTTTCAGCATTAACCATGACCCCCAATTTGAGTCGCCTCACATTGTCTGACTCGCTATCGTCTGGCGAGAAAATGCGTGGAATTCCATAGTGTTATGGAAGGTCCCCCGGTTTGTTGGGGGGGCGTCGGGGTTCAGAAAAAGTGTTATCAGGGATTGGTCGCAACCTGACCGTCACGGTTGGTTTGCTGGCGAGCATAATGATGTTTGCAGGGTCCGCATTTGCGGGTCTGGGCGCTGGCGCGCACCCAAACTGGGAACCCTGGGTTGAGGCGGGCGGGACTGTCTCCAATAACGCTGATCGGGCTGAGGCGGTGGGCTGGGCGCCGCTGGTTCAAGGTGAAGACCAACTTCTTTTTCTTGAAGCGCGCGGCAAACTGTTTGAGGGCGGTACCGAGGAAGGCAATTTTGCGCTCGGCTATCGCGAGATGCGCAGCGATGGATGGAACCTCGGTGTATGGGGCGGCTATGACATTCGCACCTCAGAAAATGGCAACACGTTTCATCAGATTGCCGGTGGCGTTGAGGCTCTTTCTCCCGATTGGGATTTTCGTCTGAACGGGTATTACCCGCTTGATGATCAAAAGAGCGTCGGCGGTGCGTCCTCAACATCTGCGACAGCCACAACAACAACCGGGCCTGCACTGGGGCTTGTTGGGTCGCAGCTATTCTTCGTGCGGGGCGGCGCGACGACCACAACGACATCAACAACTGCCGCAGGTTTTGACCTGGCGGCCTGGGGTGTGGATGGTGAAGTTGGGCGTCGGGCGCCGCTCGAAGACTGGTTTGATTGGGTGGCGCCGGTTGATGAAGGAATTGACCTTTTCAACCACGAGGCACGGGTCTTTCTGGGCGCCTACTATTTTGACAATTCGCTGTTTCCTGACGCGATCTGGGGGCCGCGCTTGCGAGCGGAATGGCGCCTGAACGATGTTATCGAGGCTCTGCCGGGATCGCGTCTGACGCTGGAAACCGAAGCGCAATATGACGACGTCCGCAAAGATCAATTTGAGATCGGTCTTCGGCTCCGCATTCCGTTGGGCGCGCCTGGGCGTGGATACAGAGCCAGGTCTGCACAGTCGACGCGGATGATGGAAGCGCTTGAGCGCGATACAGACATCGTGACCCAAAGCCGGTCTGGATCGACGTCAACGAGTGTTACGTCAGTCGACCTGCCAACGACGCTTGAAGCTGTAAAAGATCCAACAACCAATGTGAACCTGGATCAGGTGGTCTTCATTGAAACGCCGGGTACCTCGCAAGCGCAGGTCACGGCTGCCGGCGGCAACAGCCTTATTGTTTTGCAGGGCGGAGGCGGCACATTTGGGCAGACCATCTTGTCGGACAACCAATCCATCATTGGCGGTACACAGGGGCTCATTGTCGAGGGACGGACCAGCGGCGTTCAGGACACCTATGTTGCGCCGGGTGCTGCAGCGACCATCAACGTCATCGCCGAGGCGGACGCTGTGCGGGTTGGCAACAATAGCCATGTTACCGGATTGACGATCAGCAGTGACGGCTCTGCGACGACGGACGGCATCAACATCCCGAACGCTGTGACGAATGTCTTCATCAACAACACCGTTCTGCAGAACTTGGCAGGGCGTGGTTTAGAGGTGGGAAACAATTCTCAGTTTACGTACACGGATAACACAATGACGACCGTTGGGCCCTTTAGTGCCGCTGATATTGGTACGGGGGTAAATGCAGTGATCACCAATAATATCTGGCGCAATGTTGCTGGATCAACGATTGAGATTCGGCAGAACGGTACGCTGACCTATACAGGGAATGACCATCAAGGAACTGCCGCGACGTTGGGTGGAGCACCCTCAGTCTTCCGTTTTGGTGGTGCTGGCGCGACAACAATTGTCGATGGTTCGGGTAATCTCAATAATCTGACCAATGCGCCGACGGTCTGTCGGACCAATGGTGCGGCTTCCTTCACCGGTACGATCAATTTTGGCGGTACCGCGCTTACAGACAATGTTCTGCCGTGTAACTGATGTAGCGCAGGCAGGTGTGCTGCAACGCTAAACAGACGCAGGCAAGACAAAGCTCAGGGCGATGTCATTTGCTGCCCGTTCAATCTCATCGAGACCTTTTGGATTGACGAGAAGTCCGCGCAGGCAAAAACGGGCGGTGAGGCGTGCGACTTCAGCCGGGGCAAACTTTGACGATGTTCCTTGCGCGATGATGCTGGTTTCTGTCAGTTGAAAAACCTGCTCTGCTGCAAGCCCGGGTGCGTCTGTTTCAAACACCCCCAGGTAACACCCGGTGTCGATCAAAGATCGGTAGAAAGCCACCATATTCGCCCGCACTTCTTGCGCGGGTTCAAAACCCGGTTTCGACAATTCAGGCAGGTAGAAGATCGCGGGGAAATCGCCATTGACGGATGCAATCGCCTTTACTTCCTCGGTGATACATTTGAAGAGAGCAGTTTCTGGTGGAATTTTGAGCTTGCTCAGCTCCTTGTAAAACACCATCGATGGCGTGGCTGCGAAAGCCAGCAGCTCGTTCAAAAGGGCGTCTTTGGTCGGGAAGAGATTGAAGACTGACGCGGGTGCGGCCTGAAGGGCAACCGCCATTTTGCGGATACTCGCACCGGCATATCCGTCCCGGGCGATGTGCCTTGCGGCGACGACAAACACGGCTTCCTTCGTGAGCTGAGGTTTGCCATCTGCCCGCGGCCTGCCGACGGGACGCTTTGATTTTTTAACCAGGGATTTCTTTTCGATTTGCTCCATAAGGCAATTTATCGCAGAAAACAGCCGAAGTCTATTTTATTTCATCTGATAAAAATTAATTGACTCTGTGATGATGTGGGATTTATGGTCCTCAGGATTTCAACGCTGGAAGAACAGCCATCGAAGGGAGGTCTCATGTCGACAGTTTTGATAACAGGGTGCTCGCGCCCGACCGGATTCGGCCAACGCACAGCAAAGGCCTTTGCCTCTGCAGGCCATACTGTCTTTGCAACCATGCGCGGCGTTGATCGTGGCAGGGCGCTTGTGGATTGGGCCCGAGATCAGAAGGTTCGTCTTGAGGTTCTGGAACATGATGTGAATGATCCCGTCTCCAACCGTGATGTGGTCGCAGAGATAGTCGCAAAATCGGGCGAACTCGATGTGCTTGTTAACAATGTGGGCATGAGCAGTTTTGGTGCTTTGGAAACTCTCCATGACGCGCATATCCGCGACACAATGGAGACCAACTTTTTCAGCGCCGTTGATCTGACCCGAGCTGTGCTCCCTACGATGCGACATCAAATGGGAGGCCGCGTTCTTTTCGTGACATCTATTGCGGGGCTTACGGGCATCCCTGGCGAGTCCATCTATTGCGCGAGCAAATTCGCGCTCGAAGGTCTGGCAGAGTCGCTGGCTTTTGAAGTGGAGCGGTTTGGCATTCACGTGAGCACTGTCCGCCCAGCCTTCTTCAACACCGGTATGAGCATGGATAACACGGACGCCTCTAGTTTCTATGAGACGGGGACCGCCTATGATGTCTTTAACCAACAGGTTGTCGCTTCCACGTCAGACGGAGAAGTCGCAGGCGAAGACCCGCGCATCGTTGCGGAAACCATTTTGGAAGCTGCGACGGTCGCCGCGCCTAAGCTTCGTTGGGAGCCTGGCACTTCTGCCCCTGAAATCAAGGCAGCCCGTGCAACCATGAGCGATGAAGACTGGCGCGCTTATGTCATGGAAGAACTCGGCATGTCTGATTGGCTTAAGCCTGCTGCATAAGGAAACGCACTATGAACACGCACATACCCCTGCTTCCGGGTCTCTCTCAAGAAGAACTCGCCCGTGTTTCGGCCCCGTTGAAAGAGGCGTGGACCCTGCCGTCTGCTGCCTATAGAGACCCAGATCTTTATGCGCTTGAAGTTGAGCGAATTCAGCGCAAGAGCTGGATGCCTGTCGGCCGTGTCGACCAGGTGCCCAACCCAGGCGACTATATCTGCCTCACCCTGTTCGATCAGCCGGTGATGTTGGTGCATGGGGCCGACGGTGAGATCCGCGTGATGTCGCGGGTCTGTTTGCACCGGGCGGCGCCAATCGCAGAAGGGGCTGGCAACCGCAAGCTGTTCTCGTGCCCGTACCACGCTTGGAGTTATGCAACAGATGGACAGCTGATCCGCGCGCCGATGATGGAGGATGCCGACGGTTTCGATGAGAAGTCCTGCAAGTTACCGGAACTCCGGACAGAGATCTGGGAGGGGTTTGTCATGTTCAACCTGGACGAAGACGCAGCGCCGTTTGCGCCCCAGGTCGCTGCCTATCAGTCCACCTTCGCCAACTATAAGTTGGACGATATGGTGATCCTTAAGACGCTTGAGTTTGATAGCCCGTGGAACTGGAAGGTCCTCGTTGAAAACTTTATGGAGGCCTATCACCATATTGCCATTCACAAGGAAACGCTTGAGCCTGCCTATCCTGCCACTGAGTCAAAAATCCCGGACGCAGATGGTCCCTATTCCATTCTGCACATGCCGGCAAGCCAGCCGCACCCAGAAGACCCAGACCAGCTACCGCTGATTGACGGGCTGGAGGATTGGCAAAAGAATGACCTGATTGCGACGGTCCTTTTTCCACATTTCTTGCTTGCGTTCCAGGGGACGTCGGCAACCTGGTATCAGGTAATGCCGAGCGCGCCTGACCGGTTTCTTTTGAAGATCCACTTTCTTGTGCCCAAGACATCTGCAAACCTTCCCAATATTGACGAGATTGCAGAAGGTGCAGGGGCTCTGCTCTCCCTCATTCACCACGAAGACATTGAGGCAAATGACATGGTGTGGCAGGGGTTGAAAGGACCGCTCACATCTCAAGGCCGACTCTCCTCTTTTGAGCGCAGCATCTGGCAGCTGAACCAGTGGTGGCTCGG
>JAJFGY010000079.1 GCA_021775935.1 Alphaproteobacteria bacterium | reverse complement strand
AGCGCAGATTATGCGCTTCCTTCAATTTCTTCGCGTTTCATTTCCAGTTCAAGCCATTGCTCTTCCATCTTAGCGAGACTTGTTTCTGCCGTTTCCAGATCGCTCGCCGTTTTCTGAAAACCCTCAGGGTCGCGGGAGAAGAAATCAGCTTTTGCAAGCGCATCCTTCAGTTTGTGAATGCGCGTTTCGAGCTTCGCCATTTCCTGCGGTAGTGTGTCGAGCGCGTGCTTGTCCTTGAAGGAAAGTTTGCCACGGGACTGGGATGATTTTGCAGCTGAGGCAGTTTGTTTAGCGGCTTTGGTGCCAAGTTCTTCTAGAAGAGCGCCTGCAGATTTCCGTTGGGCTGCCATATCGGAATAGCCTCCCGCATATTCCTGCCAGTGCCCATTGCCTTCTGCATTGATGACCGATGAGACCAACCGGTCGAGAAAGTCACGATCATGGGAGACGAGAAGCACAGTGCCCTGATAGGCGGCAAGCATCTCTTGCAACAGATCGAGCGTTTCCAGGTCGAGGTCGTTGGTTGGCTCATCAAGGATGAGCAGGTTGGAGGGTTTTGCCAGCGCGCGGGCCAGCATCAAACGACCCTTCTCCCCACCTGAGAGTTCGGTGATTGGGGTTCTGGCTTGTTCCGGGGAGAATAGAAAATCCTTCATGTAAGAAATCACATGGCGCTGCGTGTCGCCTACCATGATCATGTCCTTGCCACCGCCGGTCAGCGCATCTTTCAAGGTTGTGCCCACAGGCAGGCTTTCACGCTTTTGGTCAAGGGTGACCGTTTCCAGGTTTGTGCCAAGACGGACCGTTCCTGAATCTGGGGCCAGTTTGCCGGTCAACAAATTGAGCAGGGTCGTTTTGCCAGCACCATTGGGACCGATGATCCCAACTCTGTCTCCCCGCAAGATGCGGGTAGAGAAATTACTGATGATGGGTCTGTCGCCAAAGCTTTTGGAAACAGCTTCTGCTTCAAACACCAGCTTGCCCGACAGGCGTCCTTCCTGGGCGTTGAGGTTTACTTTCGCGGTCCCTCTATTCAGATCGCTGCGGGCCTGGGCAGCGTCTTCCCGCAATCGGTGAAGATCGCCCAACCTGCGCACATTGCGTTTGCGCCGGGCCGTGACACCGTAGCGAAGCCAGTGTTCCTCCCGGGCTACTTTGCGCTGCATTTTGTGAGCGTCGCGTTCTTCTTCCTCCAGGAGCTGATCGCGCCAGGCCTCAAATTCACCAAAGCCCTTCCCCAGCCGACGTGTCATTCCTCGATCAAGCCACTCGGTTGATCGCGATAGGGTTGTGAGAAACCGGCGGTCATGGCTGATGAGGATCAGGGCGGAGCGGGTGTTTGCCAGTTCTTTTTCAAGCCATTCAATGGCTGGCAAGTCCAAATGGTTTGTGGGCTCATCCAACATAAGAATGTCGGGCTCAGGCGCGAGCGCCTGGGCAAGGGCCGCACGTCGTGTTTCCCCGCCCGACAGGTTGGAGGGATCTTCGGTTCCCGAGAGACCCAATTCACTCAACAGATATTGTGCGCGGTAATGGGTGTCGCCGTCGGTCAGACCCGCTTCGGCAAAATCCAGTGTAGAAGAGAAGCCGGTAAAGTCTGGCTCCTGGGGCAAGTATCTCATGGTTACGCCGGGGCGAAGGAACCGCTCTCCGTCATCGGGTTGAACCAGTCCGGCAGCGATTTTGAGCAGGGTCGATTTGCCCGAGCCGTTTCTGCCGACGAGACACAGGCGGATGCCTGCCTCGATCGTCAGGTCTGCGCCTGTGAGAAGCGGTGTTCCACCGAAGGTCAGATGAATGTTCTGTAGTGTCAAAAGAGGAGGTGCCATAGGCGCCCTATAGCCTTTTGTTCCTCATTTGGTAAGGGGATTGCTCGATTTCTTTATTTAACACACAAAATATGTTAATTTAATTACTTTACGCCCTTGAAGTGTGGTTTCATTCAGCGCATATAGACCGGAACGGGCGGTCTTGCGGTTTTGATAGGGCGCCTTCCCCTTTGTGCCCTCGTTATCAGGACCTGAAATTCATGCAGGCGCTTACCCATCTTGAACGGCTTGAAGCCGAGAGTATCCACATTATTCGTGAAGTTGCCGCGGCCTGTGAAAACCCGGTGATGCTCTATTCTATCGGCAAAGATTCCGCCGTCATGCTGCATTTGGCGTTGAAGGCTTTCTATCCTTCTAAGCCCCCCTTTCCGCTGATGCATGTGGACACGACCTGGAAATTCCGGGAGATGATCGAATTTCGCGACAGGGTTGCGGAAAAATACGGCCTGGATTTGATTGTGCATACGAACCAGGAAGGGGTTGCCCAGGGGGTTGGGCCGTTCTCCCATGGGTCGCAGCTCCATACTCAGATCATGAAGACGGACGCGCTGAAGCAGGCCTTGGACAAGTATAAATTTGATGCCGCTTTTGGCGGTGCTCGGCGCGATGAAGAAAAGTCACGCGCGAAGGAGCGGATTTTCTCTTTCCGCTCCGAGCAACATCGGTGGGATCCGAAGAACCAGCGTCCTGAGCTTTGGAGTCTCTACAATACACGCATGCATCCAGGCGAAAGCCTGCGTGTGTTTCCAATCTCCAATTGGACAGAACTCGACATCTGGCAATATATCCACAAAGAACAGATCGATATTGTGCCGCTCTATTTCTCGGACAAGCGCCCGGTTGTTGAGCGCGACGGTCAGTTGATCATGGTTGATGATGACCGGATGAAACTGCAGCCAGGTGAAGAACCTGAGATGAAGTCGGTGCGGTTCCGTACCTTGGGCTGCTATCCGCTTACGGGTGCGGTTGAATCTGAAGCCACAACACTGCCGGACATTATCCAGGAAATGTTGCTCACAACCTCATCTGAACGTCAGGGACGGATGATCGACCATGATGCTGCAGCGTCGATGGAGAAGAAGAAGCAGGAGGGCTATTTCTGATGGCACACCAATCCGCTCTGATCGAAAATGACATTGAGGCCTACCTTGATGCTCAAGAAAACAAAAGCTTCTTGCGGTTCCTTACCTGCGGCAGCGTTGATGACGGCAAGAGCACGCTTATTGGGCGCTTGCTTTATGACTCGAAGCTGATCTTTGAAGATCAGTTGATGGCGTTGGAAGCCGACAGTAAGAAGCTCGGCACCCAGGGTGATGATTTCGACTTTGCGCTTCTTGTCGACGGGCTTGCTGCTGAACGCGAGCAGGGCATCACGATTGATGTTGCCTATCGATTTTTCTCAACCGACAAGCGTAAGTTCATTGTTGCTGACACGCCGGGCCACGAACAATATACGCGCAACATGGCGACGGGGGCATCAACAGCTGACGTTGCGGTCATTCTGGTTGATGCACGAAAGAGCATTCTGACCCAGACTCGACGTCATTCTTACATCGCATCGCTCCTGGGTATTCGACATGTGATTGTGGCGATCAACAAGATGGATCTTGTTGAGTATTCTGAAAGTCGGTTCGATGAGATTGAGCAGGCGTACCGTGAGTTTGCAGCACAGCTCAACTTCTCAACCATCAAATGCATCCCGGTTTCAGCGCTGAAGGGTACAAACATTACGGTGCCAAGCCCGGCTGAAACGCCGTGGTATGATGGCCCTGCTTTGCTGCAAGAGCTGGAAAACATTGAGGTTGATGGCGAGGCTGACGGTGAAGCCTTCCGCTTCCCGGTTCAATGGGTGAACCGGCCCAATCTCGATTTTCGGGGATTTAGCGGCACGGTTGCCGGTGGCGTGATCAAGGTCGGCGATGAGATTATTGCACTTCCTTCTGCCTCGCGCAGTCGTATTGCCCGCATTGTCACCGCGACCGGTGATCTTAAAGCAGCACAGACCGGACAATCGGTGACGCTGACGCTTGAGGATGAAATTGACATAAGCCGCGGTGACATCATCTGCGGTGGCCAGACCCCTGCGCTCATCTCTGACCAGTTTGTCGCCCACATGCTTTGGATGCATGAAGATGAAATGCTGCCTGGCCGGCAGTATTATATGAAGATCCACAATAAACTCGTCTCTGCGTCTGTCTCAGAACTGAAGCACAAGGTGAACGTCAATACGCTTGAGCAACAAGCGGGCAAGACCTTGGAGCT
>JAJFGY010000078.1 GCA_021775935.1 Alphaproteobacteria bacterium | reverse complement strand
GCATTTCCCTTGACTTTATGGTTAATTTTCGGTAAACATTTACCTGAGGTTGCAAGAGCCTCGTGACTCGTAAAAACCCCTCGTAGAGCCCCCGGCGCGCCCCCTCGCCGGGGGCATTTCGTTTGGGGGCTGGCCCCTAAGAAAACTGGGCATTAGCTGCTCTTGTCAACGCCAAGGATCTTGTACCCCGACGGCGTCAATCGGCAGACCAGCCAGGTAGGTTTTATGGGATTGGCAAACCAGGGCTCAGCCCACCCTCGTGCCACACAAGAGCGGATCGTGCGGATGTCAATTTCCTGGCCTTCATCATCAAACAGCGGAAGCTTTCCCCCGGGCTCCTTGATCCCGCGGATCAGGTATCGAATTTGTGCCCAGGTTGGCTTCGCCTGCCGTCCTGCCGCCGACCCGTCAGCGCCCCTGTCATCTGCAGCGGTCGCGCCGTCATCACTCTCATCCGTCTTCATCTCGTCACTGCCAGGCATAGACTTGATCCTGTCGGAAGGTTGGACTTTTCATTCAATGTCCAGGTCAGACCCAAATCCTGAACCTTTATATCAAATGCAGCAAGGTCCACCGCCAAACCGGTATCCAAGTTTGACGGGATGCCTGCCTCAAGAGTTGACTCCCAGGGCGCAATCCAACACGCTTCAACCTCTCCGAGGCCAAGAGAAAAAATCCTTATGGAACAAGTAGATCGCCCCAAGTCTTCGCTGTCTGTCACAAGTGATCCTGTGTCGGGCCCGAGCCTGTCTGCCGCACCTGCAAACGAGGATTCTGCCGCAACTGGAGAGCTCTACCGCCTCATGTCCCGGCGGCCCAGCCGAGCGATTTTGACCACAGCAGGAGCCCTTACCGCCCTGTGGGTAGGTTCCATGATTGCCTATGTGGGAGGCTTTTATGGCTGGGATGGTCTCGCCCAGGCACCCCGTGCCGAACTGGCCTTAATGGCTGCGGCTGCGCTTGCTCCCCTCACCCTTATCTGGCTTGTTGCCTTTATTGCGTGGCGAAGCCAGGAAATGCGCCTCATGGCCGACGCGCTCGCCCGCACGGCGCTCCGCCTGACCGAACCCGAAGAGACCGCGATTGGCGACGTCGCCCGGCTTGGAAACGAAGTGGCAAGCCATCTCGAAACCGTCAACAAAGGCGTTGATGACGCCCTCGCCCGCGCTGCCGCTCTGAACATCATGCTGCAGGAACAGCTCGCCGATATCGATGCGGGCAGCGAGCGGGCCGAACAGCGTGCGGGCACACTCAAAGACATGCTGAGCGATCACAAAGACGCTCTTGAGGGCCTCTCCAAAGCACTTGGAAACGAGACCGATAATGTCACCCGGCATCTCTCTGGCCAGGTTGCATCCGTCCGCAGTGTCACTGCGTCAGCAGAGCAGAAGATGGAAGCCGCGAGCGAACGCTTGCGACAGCAATCAGAGACCCTCTCCCGGGTCAGCGAAGCAGCAATTGGTGGGGCGGATGCGACCACCTCAATGCTCGATCGGCAGTCCTCACGTCTGGAAGTCGTGGCGCAAACTGCCCTCTCTAAAGCAGATGGGCTTACTGAGCGCTATGAAGCGCAGCGCGATGCCATCGCAGAGGCGGCTCTTGCACTGGAAAGCGAACGCAATCGCTTGGATGCATCTTTTGAGAAACACCGCACCTTGATCGAAAACACATCAGGTGATCTTGCGGCACGCACCGTAGAGATCGACCAGGCCGTAGCCCGCCTTTCTCATGAGCTGACCCACTCCATGGAGACGGCGTCATCTCGAGCAAAAGAACTGGGCAGCACCTTTGCCGCCGAAGTAAACACCATCACCCGCGCAGCCAATGACGCGGCAAACACCGTTGGCGATGCATCACGCAGCGCCAGCGATGGGCTGGAAGCGGCGACCGCCACTTTTGGCAATGCTGCCAAACAGACCACTGAAGCCGCCCAGGCAGCCGCAGGCTCTCTGGAGAGAGCAGCCGCTGAGATTGAAGGCGCTATCGCCAATCGCTCCATCGCCGCCGCCAACAAGCTGGACGAACGTATTGTCGGTCTGCGACATGAGATGGAAAAAACCGCAGGCAACGCAGAAACAGCTGGTGAACGCCTAGGTGCCGCCATGTTTGGCATAGGCGGGGCTGCCAAAGAAGCCGGTCGTGCCCTCAATCTGGCAAGCGAAGATCTTGAAAAACGAATGGTTGAGCTTCCAGAAGAAGCAGCAGATGGGGCACAGGCCCTTCAACGTGTGCTGGAAGATCAAGTCTCAGCCCTTGCATCCATTGCAGAAATTGTCGTCCGACACGCCCGCAATCTGGACCGAAGCGGGTCCCAGAGAGCCTTCGTCGCCCCCGCAGCCGCAGCACCGGCAGGCGCGGCAATGGACACGGGGCCCGCTCGGGCACGAGAGAACGGCTCCTGGGGCATATCAGACTTACTGGCGGCAGCCGGTCACCCGGAAAAGCCCACCGGCAAACCCGGTGACGGGGAGCTGCACAGACGATCTCTGCATATCATCGAGAGCCTTCAGTCAATTGCCATTGATCTCGACCGCGCACTGGAACAAAGCCCACCAGCAGACCTGTGGCGGCGGTATCAGGCGGGCGAACGTAATGTCTTCGCCCGGCGCCTGTACAATCTGCAAGGCAGGGAACTTTACGACCAGATCTCGCAAAAATATGCTGCCGAACGAGAGTTCCGCGAGAATGCGGACAAGTTTATGGGTCAGTTTGAACAATTGCTGACCGAAGCAGCAGATCGAGACAGAGAGGGCATCCTCGCCGACACCTATCTCACGTCAGACACCGGCAAAGTCTATCTTCTGCTCGCTCAGGCGACGGGACACCTCGCCTAGCTCAAGCGCAATCCGGCAACGTTCAGCTGCCAGCCTCGCTACGTTCAGCCGTGATAATTTCGTCATATGACCATATCGCGATGGCGGAGATGACGTCTGACGTTGCCCGGTCGAATGCAGCAACAACATCCCTCGTGCCTGAGCTGTTTGACTCCTTTATGCTCTCAAAGCGTCGGCTTGCAATCACAGTGTCGCTGAAACGGCGGACGAGCTTCGCGTTCAACTGAACCCGAATATCATCCATTTCGGATCCTTCACTCTCGACACCAAAGCGCGAAATCGAGATCTGCAACAGATAATCAGATCGGATACCGGCCGAGCGAGGCCCCACCGCCTGGAACCGGCCACCCTGATCCATCGCGTCAACCAGCAACACCTGCACCATGTCGGGCACGCGGTCTGCCCACCTCGCGCCAGAGAAATATTTTATCTCATTGGCTGAGGGTTGATAGACAATGCGGTTGGAATTAAGCGCCGCGGGAGCTTCTGGTGCATCAATCACAATCTGAGTAGATACCTGAGGTCGGCTCCCCCCGAACTCTATTACCGGTGCCGTCAGCACGTAAATATCCGGCGCCGTGTTGGTCCCAACTGTCGCTAGGGCACAGGCTTGAAGCGCAACTGCGGCAATACCCACGCTAACAAATCGTCCAAATACGGCCGCAACTGAACCAAATGAATTTTTCATCTCTACCGTCCTGATTCCGGTTCATATTCTGGCGTGTCACTTCCCAGGAGAAAGCCCGCCGGGTCGCCCTCAGCTCGGGAGACAAAACGCTCAAGCGCCGCCACCATGTCACGCGCTTCTTCAATCAAAAGGGGAAGCTGTCCAAGCCCATCGCGGGCAAAACTATTGATGGAACTTCGATTACTCGACAACACAAGTTCCAATTCATTTGCAACACGAGCATAGGAAGCTGCGGCACTTTTTGCCTCACGCACCAACTCTGTCACATCGTTAGCCATCAAACGATCAGCAGTACCCGCCAGGTTTTCAAGCTTGCCTGTCGCAGCAGCAACGTCAGAAGTGATGGTATTGATATTCTCAAGCGTGCCGGAAATATCACCGGAACTACCCGCCAATTCCCCAGACAGGGTTTCAAGGTTCGAGACAATGGTTTTAATCGAGCTCTGGTTTTCTCGAACCAGCAACCGAACGTCCCTAAGCAACGCATTTGCGTTTTCAATTGCATCAGGCGCGCTCATAAAAAGCTCCTGAAAAGCTGATGGCGCAGCAACAATCGTCGGATAGGATTCCCCGGCTTTGGGCATCAAGGGCGGAGACGCCAGCGTTCCCCCGGTGAGTTCAATCTGGGCGACACCGGTCAAACCGAATAGTTCCAGTTTCGCCTCTGTATCATCCTTCACAGGTGTGCGGGCATCAAGTTCAACAAGCGCAACCACTTTGCTTGGGTCATCGGCAGCAAGATGCAGGTCAACCACCCGACCAACGGGGATGCCATTATATTGAACCACGCCAGACTCTGTGAGCCCCGACACCGAACCGGAAAAGACAATTTCATAATAGGCGTAGGTCCGATCAAGCTGAACCCTGCCTACCCAAAGAGCGAACAGAAAGAGCGCCGCAATGGTTGCCAGAGCGAAAGCACCGATCATGATATTGTTGGACTTAATTTCCATATGACTTCTCTGTTGCTACCCGATTGCCGAGGCTTGTGCCGCACGGGCCCGAGGTCCCGTAAAATATTCTTTGATCCACGGATGATCACTCCGCAACATATCGTCCATCGTTCCATGCAGCGTAACACGCTTATCAGCCAGAACGGCGATCCGATCACATGTCGCGTGCAAGGTATCAAGATCATGGGTCACCAGAAACACTGTCAGCCCCAATGTTCGCTGTAAGTCTCTGATAAGCGTATCAAAGGCTGCCGCCCCAATTGGATCAAGCCCGGCGGTTGGTTCATCCAAAAACAAGATGTCGGGATCCAGGGCCAACGCACGCGCCAACCCTGCCCGCTTGCGCATGCCACCGGAAAGTTCAGACGGAAACTTGGTACAAGAGTCTGATGGCAGACCGACCATCGTAATTTTGAGGGAAGCAAGCTCATCCATCAGCTCTTCTGGCAGGCCCAAATGCTCCCGATAGGGAACCTGAACATTCTCAGCAACCGTCAGAGCAGAGAAAAGAGCACCGTCCTGGAACAAGATGCCCCATTGCTGCTCCAAACGTTTCCGCTCTTCCTCTTCCATCTCAGAGATCGTCCGGTCAAGAACGGTGATGGTCCCGGCTGTCGGCTGTTGCAAGCCAACAATCGAGCGCAACAAAACAGACTTGCCCGTTCCTGACCCGCCAACAATGCCCAGGACCTCGCCGCGATAGACATCCAGGTCGAGATTTTCGTGAACAATTTGCGGTCCGAATTGATTGCGCAATCCCCGTACGCGAATGATCGCTTCTTTTTCACTCACGGTTCAGATCCCCATCGCTGTGAAGAAGACGGCAAAAAGCGCATCAAGCACGATGACCATAAAGATTGACTGCACGACAGATCGCGTTGTTTGAACCCCAACGGATTCAGCGCTCCCAGTAACCCTCAGACCGGAATAACACCCGATCATTGCAATCACGAGTGCCATAAACGGCGCTTTAAAAATACCAACACCAAACGTCCAGAAATTTGCCGCCTCCGACAATCGCACAATAAAGACGCCAGGCGACGTATCCAGCATCTGCCAGACCATCAACGCACCGCCAAGAAGGCCCATAATGTCAGCAATGAAGGTGAGCAAAGGCAGCATGATGATCAATGCCAGAACACGCGGCACGACCAGCATATCCATGGGGTCCAACCCAAGTGTGCGCATCGCATCAACTTCTTCGCGCATCTTCATCGACCCGATTTCAGCGGTAAAGGCACTTCCAGATCGCCCAGCAACAATAATCGCTGTGAGCAGAATGCCAATCTCTCGCAGAAATGTGATCGCCACCATATTCACGGTGAAAACCTCAGCGCCAAATTTTTGCAACTGCACCGCGCCCTGCTGAGCCAACACAGCCCCAATCAGAAATGTCATAAGGCAGACAATTGGAAGAGCATCCAGGCCCGCGCGTTCCATATGATGCACCAGCGGCACCACGCGCAGCCTGCTTGGGTGTTTTACCGTGCGCCACAGCACCCCAAGCAAAAGGCCAAAAAAACCAAGCACGCCCCGCACTTCGTTTGAAACGGACACAACTGCGGCCCCTACCCGCTCAGCGAGCTGGAGATAGGCAGGCGGACGGGGCAACCGCAGGTTAAAGCCAAACTTGTACCCTTCAGCCACTTCCAACAATGTCCGGATTTCCGGCGTTTCGCCCCGGTAGCTAACCCGCAGCCCAGCAACACGCAATTGCTCGCTGGTTCGATGAAGGAGCCAGGCACCTGCTGTATCCAGCCGGGTCAGCCCGGTGACATCGATGACGGCATCGCGCCCACGCGCACGTTTGGGGCTTATTTCACGTAGAGGGCCATCCAGGTCCCGAACAAGGCGCACAGTCCAGGCACCTTTTGCCCGTACGAGAAAGCCGACCTCTGCTTCCTCGGTCTCCAATGTTGCTGTCGTCGTGCCGTTCATTGCCGCTTTAGATGCCTTAGGTCCCGGTTAGTGCTCAGCCTTATTTTGACCGAATTCCCTCGTTTTCTTGTACCACAAGAACCGCGTCATACAGCCACATTGCTTAAGCAATTTGGGTGATTAGGTTGTCCGCATAGATATTCATGTAGGATGACATGTGTTTCTACGACTACCAAGGGGTACGGGCGCCCACAACTGGCGCCAGACTGAAATGAGGAAAACGATGAATCAGTTTGTCAAAGGTCTGTCTATTCTGGGCCTAAGTCTTGTACTGCCACTGGCAGCCCACGCGAGTGAGCCAGACCTGGGCAAAGGCGCGAAAGTGTTCAAAAAATGCGCGGCCTGCCATACCCTCGCCGACGGCGAAGCAAATAAAATTGGCCCCAATCTCTTTGGGATGTTTGAACGAGGCGTTGCATCTCTCGAAGACTTCAACTTCTCAGACGGCATGACGACACGCGCCGCCGAAATCGGCACCTGGGACGATGCGAGCCTCGCAGAATATCTCACCAAGCCGCGTGACTATGTGCCCGGCACCAACATGTCCTTCGTTGGTTTGCGCAAAGAGAAAGACCGCGTCAACCTGATCGCCTATTTGCGACAGGAAACCGGTGCAGCCGTTGCAGAACCTGAAGCGACGGAAGAGCCTGCAGCGGAATAAGATCGCACCCACACACTTAGCAAAAAGGCAGCTCAATCAGCTGCCTTTTTTGTGCCTACGGCTTAGGTGTCGCACGTCGCCGACGTTGCACCATCCACACAAAGATCAAAAGGGCGCCAGCTGGCACGTACATGATGTAGGCATTGGGCTGGTCACTCGGCAGCTCGATGGAAACGACCTCCCAGTCAAAGTCGATACCTGCCTCCGCAGCCGGGCCGCCAAACACCACGTCATCGACAAATGCGCGCGCTCCCTCAGACCTTAGAATAAGACCCGCATGTTCCAACCGATCCGCCAACGGTGCGGGTTCGCCCAGCGGCAAAAGAACGGTTCGCGTTTCCATGTCCCCCTCAAGGGTTTCGCCCGTCGCTGTAAGCCTGAGATCTCCTCCCGCAGGCACAGCTTCAATAGCCGGTGCCGCTTCAACGTAAGGAACCGTCTCGAAGGGTGGCACGACCATATCCACCCAGTATTGGGGGCGGAAAAGCGTGAAGGCGATGAGAAGCAGAGCGGCGCCCTCCCACAATTTGTTCCGGGTGACAAAATAGCCCTGCGTAGCTGCTGCAAACACCAGAACCGCTGTGACCGCGCCAAGAACGGTCAAGGCCAGGTCCACCGGTCCTTCGATCCCGATCAAAAGAAGTTTTGTGTTGAAGATAAACAGGAAGGGCAGAACGACGGTGCGCAGTGAATAGGAGAAAGCCGCCACACCGGTCTTAATCGGGTCCGCCCGAGAAATGGCTGCAGCTGCAAAAGATGCCAAGCCCACTGGCGGCGTCACATCCGCCATAATGCCGAAATAGAAGACAAAAAGATGAACCGCAATCAACGGAACAACCAGCCCGTTCTGTGCGCCCAGATCAACAACGACACCCGCCATGAGAGCAGAGACAACAATGTAGTTCGCTGTCGTTGGCAGCCCCATGCCCAATACAATGGAGAGGATGGCAACGAGCCCCAACATGAGCAGGAGATTACCACCCGACAGAATTTCAACCAGTTCGGTTAAAACCTGCCCCACCCCTGTCAGCGACACGGCGCCAACAATAATACCCGCAGCAGCCGTCGCAATCGCGATTGCGACCATGTTTTTTGCGCCAAGCTCAAGTCCCGCGACGAAATCCCCCAACCCGGATTTCAGGTCCACCACAAGTTGCGGCCCGCCGCGAAGGGCGTTCAGCACGGCTTTTTGAGTAATCAAAATAAAGGCAATCGCCGTTGTCGCCCAGAAGGCCGCAAGCCCAGGCGAGAGCCGCTCAACCATCAAACACCAGACCAGCACGCCAATCGGCAAGATGAAGTGCAATCCTGTCCGGCCCACATCGGAAATACGAGGTGTTTCTACAATGGACGCATTTGGGTCTTCAGGGGGCAGATCTGGGTGCCGCGCCGCAAATGCCAGCGTCGCCACATAGAAGAGGAAAAACCCAAGTGCGAGTGCATAGGGAGCCGACGCCCCGAGCAAGCTCTGGACCGCAAGAATCCCGTAGTACCATGCACCTGCAACAATCAAGAAGGAGCTGACAGTCACGCCAAGACGCACAAACCGTGAGATCCCGGTCAGGGGTGCTTGCCCGCGGGGCAGGCCTTCCATGCCTGACTTTAGGGCTTCCAAGTGCACGATATAGATCAGCGCAATATAAGAAATCACAGCGGGCAAAAACGCGTGGGTGATGACTTCCAGATAGGAGATGCCAACATACTCGACCATCAGGAAGGCAGCAGCCCCCATAACTGGTGGCATGATCTGTCCATTGACAGAGGCGGCAACCTCCACCGCTCCTGCTTTTTCACCAGAAAACCCGACCCGCTTCATGAGCGGGATAGTGAAAGTCCCCGTCGTCACGGTATTGGCGATGGAGGACCCTGAAACAAGGCCGGTCATGCCAGAGGCTAAAACCGCTGCCTTTGCGGGTCCGCCGCGCATGTGCCCTAACAGCGAAAATGCTACTTGAATGAAGTAGTGTCCGGCGCCCGCCCTGTCGAGCAAAGCCCCAAACAACACAAAAAGAAAAACGAAACTGGTGGAGACACCAAGAGCAATCCCGAATACACCCTCCGTGGTGATCCACAAATGGCTCATGGCCCGCGAGAAAGAGGCTCCCTTCCAGGCGATAAGGTCGGGAGCCATGTTGCCAAAAAACACATAGGCCAAAAAGATAAGTGCCATAATGGTGAGAGGCGGACCCAGGGTGCGCCGTGTTGCCTCAAGCAACAAAACCAGGCCGATACCCGCAGTCACCAGATCCGCCATATTGGGCAAGCCCGGGCGCGACGCAAGTGCATCATTGAAGACAAAGAGGTAAGCGGCGGAGACCGCACCTGCGATCCCAAATATCCAATCTAGGAGCGGTACCCGATCACGCGGTGATCGCTTCAACGCGGGGAATCTGACATAGGCCAGCAGAAACGCAAAGGCCAGATGGATCGCCCGCGCCTCCGTGTCATTCAACACAGGAATGTAGCGCGCGACCAGAAAGGGAAGCGGCGAGGCATACCAGAGCTGAAAAAGAGACCAGGTGACCGCAATCGCTGCGATCACCTTGCCTGTCAATCCGTCATGCGCACGTGCGCCCGTTTCGGCAGCAACCAGTTCTTCTGCAAGATTGGGAGAGAGATTGCTCAAAGCTGTCCTCCCCATTGGCAATCTTTATTCAAGAAGCCCGGCTTCCTGATAGTAGCGCACAGCACCTGGATGAAGGGGTGCCGACAACGCATTGTTGACCATGCCCTCTTTGGTCAGCACGGCAAACGCTGGGTGAAGTTTCTTGAAATCATCGAAATTCTCAAACACCGCCTTCACCAGCTGATAGACGATTTCATCATCTACGCTCGCTGATGTGACGAACGTCGCTGCTACACCAAAGGTCGAAACATCCTCAGGGTTCCCATTGTACATGTTGCCTGGAATGGTTGCAGGGCCATAGAAGCTGTTATCCTCGATCAACTTGTCGATCGCCCCACCCGCCACATTCACAAGCACAGTCTCGCAGGTCGTCGTCGCTTCCTGGATCGAGCCACTTGGGTGGCCCACGGTGAAAACAATCGCATCAATCTTGTTGTCACAAAGCGCCAAAGACTGTTCCGCCGACTTCAATTCTGAGGCCAAGGCGAAGTTCCGTGTCGTCCAGCCAAGCGCTTCCATGACAACTTCCATGGTGGCCCGCTGCCCAGAGCCCGGATTGCCGATATTGACCCGTTTACCTTCAAGGTCTTCAAAAGAAGCAATACCCGCATCAGCGCGCGCGACGACGGTGAACGGCTCGGGATGTAGAGAGAAGACAGAGCGCAGGTTGGTGAATGCTCCGGTTTCAGCAAACTTGGACGTGCCATTATAGGCGTGGAACTGCCAGTCAGACTGCGCAACCCCCATCTCAAGATCGCCCTCCCGGATGGCATTGATGTTGAAGAGAGAGCCACCTGTACTCTCTACAGAGCAGCGAATCCCATGTTCTTTCCGGTCTTTGTTGACGAGCCGGCAGATGGCACCGCCTGTGGGATAGTAAACGCCGGTGATCCCACCGGTACCGACAGTCACAAAGACGCGCTCAGGAGCTGCATATGAGACTGTTCCTGCGGCAAAGATCAGCGCAAGCGCCGCCATCCAAATCTTAAAACTCGTCACCATCCGGCTCATCACCGCACTCCCTGTTTTACTTTTTCTGTCCGTAGATTACGGGCCATATGTTCAATTTGGCGTCATGGTAAAGCGCCCTCCCCACAAAACAAGCCGCGAAAAGTGGCAATTTTGAGGGTTTCTGACTGGAACACTTCCTGCAGCACCCTGCAGGAACGACCTCCGAGCGTTCCAAATTGAAACGCCTCTACGTTTCTGTGTAAGCTTTGGGTGACGGGGGTCATGGATAGGTCAGTAGGTAAAGAGTAAGCGTACATGCAGTCCACGACCATATTTAGACGCCTTGCGGCACTTCTTCCCGCAATTGTACTCATTGGCGCGCTCAGTGTGTCATTTTACGACCCTCGCGGGGTCGCGACCACGCTATCCAATCAGACGTTCGATCTTTATCAGCAGATCAAGCCAAGACCATCTGGCGCCCAAAAAAGCGTTTACATTGATATTGGACAGGCATCGTCTGCCCGATATGGCCACTGGCCGTGGTCTAGAGCCCGCTTGGCTGAGCTTGTGGCCGCCGTCCGCAAAGCTGGTGCAGAGACCATTCTCCTGGACATGCCGCTCCCACAAGCAGATACGACCTCTCCGCGTGAGGCCCTCAAAGTTTGGTCGCCGCTTCCCCCTGAAGCGAATGTGACAGCCTTGGCAGCCGCTCTTGGGCAATTGCCTGATCATGACGTTTTGCTGTTGGAGGCCCTGCGAGCCGGTCCGTCGATCGTCACCCTAACGCCTGGCAAAGGCCTGACGGGAAATGCGCCTGATTCTGTCGCAACCATCTCTGACACTGGCGGAAATCCCCTCCGCTATGCTCAGCGCTTTGATACCTGGGTACCAACATTGGGGCGTCTCACACGCAACGCCAATGGCAACGGCGCAGGCATGCCGAGCCAGCGCGCGTCCCATCGCGTCCGTGATTTGCCCATGTTGATCAATCTGGACGGAAAACTATTTCCATCCACCACGCTTGAAGCACTGCGCGTTCATCAGGCCTCAGAAAACTACCGGGCACATGTCGCTGTCCCCGAAGGTGCGTTCGTGATTGGTGAAGCAGCTGGCCTTGCACAAATTGCCATCGAAGGAACAGACAATCTCGTTCAGACAAATGATGATGGCTCCCTCCGTCTCTACTTCCGTTCCGCCGCACAACAATCAAGCTATGAAGCTTGGCGCATCATGGCCGATGCGGAAGCCTTCGATCTAAACGGCAAAATCGCTGTGATCGGCTTTTCGGTGAACGGTGCAGAAAAAACCTATGACACCGTTGTAGGCCTCGTTCCCTCAGGAGCGATTGTCGCCGAAGCCATTGACCAGGTTGCCTCTGGCGCTTATCTCACGCGTCCCGCGTGGGCCCAGAACGTCGAAATGGCATTCCTGCTCTTTGTTGGCGCGATCACGATGATCCTGGTCATCAGAAATCGCGCTGGATGGGGGTTTTTCTTCATGGCTCTAAGCCTGGCAGCTGTCGGCTATGGCGCTTGGTATGTCTTCGAGACCGAAGGCTGGTTGCTGGACCCTGCCTTCTCAGGCGCAGCGCTCGCTTCAGTCTTCTTCACCACTGCAATTGTAAATCGCTTCCGCGTAGAAGCTGAAACACGCTTTATCGAAAATCAGATGACCCGGCGTTTATCTTCCAAGGCGCTTGCAAAGGTTCTGCGCAATCCAAAGCTCATTCCAGCTCAGGGAGAGCAGAGGGACATCACCTCTCTTGCCGTAGGTTTGCGTGGCTTCAACGTCATCGCTGATCGCTACCTTGAAGACCCTGTTGCATATGCAGATATTCTCAACCGCTTCTTCTCACCGCTCACCAAAACAGTGCATGACCGCAAAGGCATGGTGGATCGCTACACTGGCGATACGATGATGGCTGTTTGGAATGCACCGCTCAGCGAGCCAGATCATGCGATGAAAGCGTGCGACGCTGCACTTCTCATGCGCGAACAGCTCGATGCGCTCAACGAATTTCTGGAAGAAGATGCCAAACGTCACAACCTGAGCCATATCCCTCTTTCGGTCAGCATAGGGGTTGAATCCGGTTCGGCTATTATAGGCAATATGGGCGCAACGCAGCGATATGACTATGGCGTGCTGGGCGAACCTGTGAGCATTGCCCACTACTTACGTCATCACGCAATCAATTATGGACCAGCGGTCATCGTCGGCGATGGATTCAAAGACGCTGTCGGCGAACGCTTTGCACTGCTGGAAGTAGACCTTGTGTCTACCCCGCGCCATCCTGATGGATGGCGGGCATACGCATTGCTGGGCGACTCCATTGTGCGCGCCAGCCCAAAATTCCGGGCTCTGGAGGACGGACACAAAAAGCTCTTTGAGGCCTACAGAAACCAGCGTTGGGATGCTGCGCGTGAAGCCCTGGTCCATTGCCGCGGTCTGAACGGATCCATCTCCACCCTGTATGACTTCTACGAGGCGCGCATCCGCCAGTTGGAGAATGATCCGCCCGGCCAAAACTGGAACGGCTCCTACTATGCAGGCCGCTTCTAGCGTAGAGTGCGAACAAATCACTTGGCGGTGCGTCATCGCATCGCCATGATCCCTCCTCATGACAAACCTCACTTGCAGCATTGAGACCTGGCCACTCGCCACCGCTTTCACGATTTCCCGTGGTGCCAAGACGGAAGCCAAGGTGGTCGTTGCAACCTTACGCGATGGTGACAATATAGGGCGCGGTGAATGCGTGCCCTACGCCCGCTATGGCGAAACCCTGGACGGCGTGGTGAGCACCATAGAAAAGCTCCTGCCCGAAATTGAGAGAGGTCTGAGCCGCACCGATCTTCAACTAGTGCTGCCACCAGGAGCAGCCCGCAATGCCCTTGATTGTGCGTTCTGGGATCTCGAAGCCAAACAATCTGGAAAGCGCGTATCGGACCTTGTCGGCGTCACGCCAACTACACTCACCACGGCGTTCTCGCTCAGTCTCGACACGCCGGATAAGATGAGAGCTGCCGCAGCCGAAGCCGCCTCACGCCCGCTCCTAAAAATCAAACTCGGTGGCGACGGAGATGAGGAACGTATTGCCGCTATTCGCGAAGTTGCTCCAGACACCAAACTGATCGTCGATGCAAACGAGGGATGGACGCCCACCAACCTGGAGAAGAATGCCAGCACTATGGCCAGCTACAATGTGGCCTTGATCGAACAACCCCTGCCCGCAGGCGATGATGAAGTTCTTCGGTTCTTTGAGAGCCCTGTACCCCTCTGCGCAGACGAGTCATGCCACGGCATTGCATCGCTCGCCCCCCTTGTTGGATTATATGACACGGTCAACATCAAGCTAGACAAGACCGGCGGTCTGACAGAAGCCCTCGCCACAGCCCGCGCCGCTCGCGATATCGGATTCGATATTATGGTGGGCTGCATGGTCGGCACCTCCCTTGGCATGGCGCCGGCAATGCTCGTAGCCCAACCAAAAGACCTAGTTGATCTGGATGGGCCTCTTCTGCTTAAGAAGGACCGCGAACCGGGGATCATCTTTAACGGCAGCAAAATGCACCCCGTGAGCAGAGACGTTTGGGGTTAAACACGACATTTGTCGCGCTGCACGCCGATTTGATCACTTTCTACTCGTATGAGCGCACAGCCGCGCCTAAACTCCGCCCAACGACGAACAATAAAATTGATCTAGGCGATGAAACTCCGTGTGACTACAGCGGCGGCTGCATTTATGGCAGCTGCGGTGCTAACCCTGTCCCAACCTGCCCTGGCTGAAAATGAGCCGGGCGGCCCGCCGCCTTCGCTCGTGCAGGTGGATGCCGTGATATCCGAACCATTCGGACAAACAGCCCCTGTAATCGGACGCCTCGTCTCCCGACAGTCTGGTGTCGTCGCCGCACGCATTGCGGGCGCCGTTGCGAAGATGCACGTCCATGTCGGTGATCATGTCGAAGAAGGCGACCTGATGGCCGAACTGGTCTCCGATAGTCTTCAGGTCGAAGTCCGCCGC
>JAJFGY010000077.1 GCA_021775935.1 Alphaproteobacteria bacterium | reverse complement strand
CGATTACGGAAATAAACGACAAGGATCGCAAGGCCGATGGCGGCTTCAGCAGCTGCCACAGTCAGGACGAACACGGCCAACACCTGCCCGACCAGATTGCCCTGGAAGGATGAAAACGCGACCAGATTGATGTTGACGGCCAGCAGCATCAGTTCGATCGACATCAGAATGACGATGACGTTTTTGCGGTTCAGGAAAATTCCAAAAATCCCCAGCGTGAAGAGGATCGCCGCGACAGTCAGATAATGTGCAAGACCGATTTCCATGTGCGTTTCTTTCGCGGTCAGTGCCTTAGAGGCCCTGACCAGGCTCCACCTTCTTAAGTTCAATGGCTGTTTCAGGCGTACGTGCCACCTGGTCAGCGATATTCTGTCTCTGCGCGTCAGGCTTCTTCCGGAGGGTCAGCACAATGGCGCCGATCATCGCAACCAGAAGCACCATGCCCGCTGCCTGGAAGAAATAGACATATTGGGTGTACATGACCTGGCCGATGGCCTCTGTATTGGTCACGTCTCCCATGGGCGGAATGGGCGATGCGGCGAGGCTTGCCACTTCGGGCGCCAAGGTCCAGGTGCCTGCGACCAGGAGAAGTTCCAACAGCACAATGAATCCAACAAGTGCGCCCATCGGAAGGTATTGCAGAAACCCTTCGCGCAGCTCCGAATAGTCGATGTCGAGCATCATCACGACAAAGAGGAAGAGCACGGCAACCGCACCGACATAGACAATGATCAGGATCATTGCCAGGAACTCTGCCCCCATCAGAACGAAGAGGCCCGCCGCATTGAAGAATGCCAGGATCAAGAACAAGACGGAGTGCACAGGGTTGCGCGCAGCAATGACCATGAAGCCAGCCGCGACGGCGACACCTGCAAATATGTAAAACGCTATGGTGGCGAGGATCATTGCCCCTTTGCCCTCTCTCGTGTTGCGTTACCCACCCGTCGGCTTTTACCGATAGGGTGCGTCGAGTTCGATGTTCTTTGCAATTTCGCGTTCCCAACGGTCACCATTCTCAAGCAGCTTTTCCTTTGTATAGAAAAGCTCCTCGCGGGTTTCCGTCGCGAATTCGAAGTTTGGTCCTTCGACGATCGCATCTACTGGACAGGCTTCCTGACAGAAGCCGCAATAGATGCATTTCGTCATATCAATGTCGTAGCGAACTGTGCGCCGTGTACCGTCATTGCGGCGCGGGCCAGCTTCGATCGTAATGGCCTGAGCAGGACAGATCGCTTCGCATAGTTTGCACGCGATGCAGCGCTCTTCGCCGTTCGGATAGCGGCGGAGCGCATGCTCCCCCCGAAAACGCGGGCTGATCGGCCCCTTCTCGTAGGGATAGTTCAACGTTGCTTTCGGTCCCCAGAAGTATTTCCAGGCAAGGAAGAAGCTCGAAACGAACTCCGCCAGGAACAGGGAGCGTACGGACTGAGTCAGACTGGACATGAACAGCTCTCCTTTAACTTACGGCGCCAGATCGAACGCAACCAACACACCAGCTGTTACCACGACCCAGCCGAGCGAGAGAGGCAGGAAGACTTTCCAACCCAAGCGCATCAATTGGTCATAGCGGTAGCGGGGCACATAGGCACGAACCATCGCAAAGAGGAAAAACACAAAGCAGACTTTAAGAATGAACCAGATAATGCCGGGCACCAGATTAAACGGCGCAATATCAATTGGCGGCAGCCAGCCACCGAGAAACAGAATTGTCGTCATCGCCGCCATCAGATTGATGGCTACGAACTCGCCCAAGAAGAAGAGCAGGAACGGCGTCGAGGAATATTCTGTCGCATAACCTGCAACCAGCTCCGATTCCGCTTCTGGCAGATCAAACGGCGGACGGTTGGTTTCTGCAATCGCAGAAATGAAGAAGATCACGAAGGCCGGGAAATGAATAAGCCAATACCATCCCAGCGCGCCGGCATTTCCATCCTGTGCCCGGACGATGTCAGAGAGGTTCAAAGATCCTGCAGTCATCAAGACACAGACAATGACAAATCCCAACGAGACCTCGTAGGACACCATCTGCGCAGCCGAGCGGAGCGCGCCGAGGAACGGATACTTAGAGTTAGATGCCCAGCCGCCCATGATGATGCCGTAGACACCCAGCGACGAGAAAGCGACGATATACAGAATACCGACATTAATGTCTGCAACCACCCATCCATCATCAAACGGGATCACTGCCCAAGCGCTAAGTGCCAGCGTCGCGGTAATGATTGGCGCCAGCAGGTAAACGCCCTTATTGGCGCTTGAGGGAATAATCGCTTCCTTGAAGAGGAACTTCGTCAAGTCAGCGAACGATTGCAACAGACCCCAAGGGCCGACCACGTTTGGGCCTCGACGCATTTGAACGGCCGCGAAAATCTTCCGGTCAGCGTAAAGAATGTAGGCGGTGAAGAGCAGAAGCCCTACCAATACACCCAGCGATTGGCCGACGATAATGAACAGCGGAAAGCCGTATGTGGTCCAGAGCTCAGCCATTGGTGCCGGTCGCTCCTGCTTCTTTGTTGCCATAGGTCGCGGCGCAATCAGCCATGATCTTGCTTGCCCGGGCAATCGGGTTCGTAAAGTAGAAATCGGTTACAGCGTTTGCGAATGGCGTGTCGTCCATCGCTCCGCCTGGCCCGCTCGTGACACTCGACGCAGTTGAGACCGTGTCAAGCTGGGCAAAATGTGGATGAGCTTCAAAGAGCCCAGCGCGGAGCTGCTGCAAACTGTCGAATGGAAGTGTCTGCCCGAGAACGTCGGAGAGCGCCCGCAGGATTGACCAATCTTCCCTCGCATCCCCCGGTGGGAACGCAGCGCGTCTGCCCATCTGAACACGGCCTTCTGTGTTAACCCAGAGGGCGCTTTTTTCCGTGTAGGCCGCACCGGGCAGGATCACATCAGCGACATGGGCGCCAGCGTCCCCATGTGTGCCTTGATAGACCACGAAGGGATTTTCGAGTTTGCTCGTGTCGATCTCATCAGCGCCAAGCAGGAAGACAAATTCAACGTCGCCTGTGCTGGCTGCATCAAGAATGCCCGAAACGTCTTTACCGCCTTCACCAGGAACAAAGCCCAGATCAAGCCCCCCTACGCGCGCCGCGCTGGTGTGAAGCACGTTAAAGCCATTCCAGTCAGCAGAAATAGCACCCGCTTTTTCAGCAATTTGAAGCGCAGTGGCGTGAACCGCCGCACCGTCTGCCCGTGACAATGCACCCTGCCCCAGAATGATCATTGGACGTTCTGCAACTTCCAGGATGCGCGCGAAAGGATGAGATCCGTCTGCGATCTCCTTAAGCGTCTGGCCGCCCGCACCAAGATGTTCCGTATCAAAAGTGAGATCTACATTCTCACCCACGATGCCGACGGGGAAGCCGCCATTGCTCCAGCGTTTGCGGATGCGCGCGTTCAAGACCGGCGCTTCTGTTCGCGGGTTGCTTCCGATGATGAGAAGCGCGTCTGCGTCTTCAATTCCTGCAATCGACGAATTGAACAGGTAAGAGGCACGGTCGCCTGAGTTTAGCTTGGTGCCGTCCTGGCGGCAGTCGAGATTAGCGACCCCCAGAGAGGTCATCAGATCCCTTAGCGCGCTCATGCCTTCTACACACGCAAGGTCGCCAGCAATCGCTGCCATCTTATCTGGTGTGGTGGACGTCACTTTTTCAGCAATCGCGTCGAAAGCTTCATTCCATGATGCCGCGCGGAGCTTACCGTTCTCACGAACATAAGGCTGGTCCAACCGCTGCGACCGCAATCCATCCCAGATGAAACGCGTTTTGTCAGAAATCCATTCTTCGTTCACGTCTTCGTTCAAGCGTGGCATCACACGCATGACTTCTTTGCCGCGCGCATCAACCCGAATAGCTGAGCCAACAGCATCCATGACATCAATGGACTCTGTCTTCCGCAATTCCCAGGGGCGTGCTGTAAACGCATAAGGCTTCGACGTGAGCGCCCCAACCGGACACAGATCGATCACATTGCCGGATAGTTCCGAGGTCAGCGACTTTTCAAGATAGGTGGTGATCTCCATGTCTTCACCACGACCAATCGCGCCAATCTCCGGCACGCCAGCCACTTCCTGCGCAAAGCGCACACAACGGGTGCAGTGAATGCAGCGCGTCATGATTGTTTTGACCAGCGGCCCCATTTCCTTGTCTTCAACAGCGCGCTTGTTTTCATCAAAGCGAGATGTATCGACACCAAAGGCCATTGCCTGATCCTGCAAATCGCATTCACCGCCCTGATCGCAAATCGGGCAATCGAGTGGATGGTTGATGAGCAAGAATTCCATCACCCCTTCGCGGGCGCGTTTCACCGACGGCGTTTTCGTGTGGACGACCATGCCGTCTGCCGCTGGCATGGCACAGCTTGCGACAGGCTTGGGAGATTTTTCGATCTCGACAAGGCACATGCGGCAGTTACCGGCAATCGAAAGGCGTTCGTGATAACAGAAGCGTGGCACATCGGCGTTTGCTTCTTCACACGCCTGCAGAACGGTGATCCCGTTTTCCACTTCGACTTCAACGCCATCGATGGTGAGTTTTGGCATGGGTCTACTCCGCCGCTACCGGCGCCGCGCCACCCGACTTGCGGGTCGCAATACGCTCTTCAATGACTGGTCGGAAATGTCGGATAAGGCCTTGAACGGGCCACGCAGCCGCATCGCCGAGCGCACAGATCGTGTGCCCCTCAACGCGTTTGGTTACATCCAGCAGCATTTCAATTTCTTCGACTTCTGCCTCACCGGTGACGAGACGTTCCATCACGCGCCACATCCACCCGGTACCTTCGCGGCACGGCGTGCACTGCCCGCAGCTTTCATGCTTGTAGAATGCAGAAAGACGCGCAATTGCCTTGATGACATCAGTTGATTTGTCCATCACGACAACAGCTGCCGTGCCGAGACCCGACTGCACTTCCTTGAGGCTGTCAAAATCCATCAGCACTGTATCGCAAATGCTTTTCGGCAAGAGAGGGACAGAGGCACCGCCAGGAATGACCGCCAGAAGATTGTCCCAGCCACCTCGAACACCGCCACAATGCTTATCGATGAGCTCCCGCATCGGGATCCCCATCTCTTCTTCGACATTACACGGATTGTTTACATGGCCTGAGATAGAAAAGACCTTTGTGCCCGTATTGTTAGGACGGCCAAGGCCGCCGAACCATGCTGCGCCGCGACGCAGGATCGTTGGTGCAACGGCGATACTCTCAACATTGTTTACAGTCGTTGGCGCACCATAGAGGCCAACGTTTGCGGGGAATGGCGGTTTCAGCCGCGGCATGCCCTTTTTGCCTTCCATGCTTTCGATCAGTGCTGTTTCTTCGCCGCAAATGTAGGCGCCTGCCCCATGCACCACGAAGAGTTCGAAATCCCACCCACTGTCGGCGGCGTTCTTTCCAAGTAACCCCGCGTCATAAGCCTGATCAACTGCGCGCTGCAATTGCTCGCGCTCAAATATGAATTCGCCACGTACGTAAATGTAGCCTGCGTTCGCTCCCATGGCGAAGCCAGCTAGAAGGCAACCTTCCACCAGCTTGTGCGGATCGTGGCGCAGGATCTCGCGGTCTTTACAGGTGCCGGGCTCGGATTCGTCAGCGTTGACCACAAGGTAGTGTGGCCGACCGTCAGATTCTTTCGGCATGAAGGACCATTTCAGGCCGGTTGGAAAGCCTGCACCGCCACGACCGCGTAGACCCGATTGCTTCATCTCATCGATGATCCAGTCACGCCCCTTTGCGATGATGTCCTTGGTATTGTCCCAGTCGCCACGGCGACGTGCGCCTTCCAAGCCATAATCATCAAGGCCATAGAGATTTGTGAAGATGCGATCTTTATCCTGCAACATCAGTCGGCTCCCCCAACTTCTGTGAGGCTCGTCAATTTGCCAGCCGGTTCAGATCCTTTACGCGCGCTTTGTGGACCCACCTTCACCTCACGGCCTTCTCTTAGATCGGTCAGAAGCTTCTCAAAATTCTCAGCATCCAAATCTTCGTAGAACTCGTCATTGACCTGGACCATTGGGGCGTTTGCACACGCGCCCAAGCATTCAACTTCCATCCAGGAGAGTTTGCCATCGCTGGTGACCTGGCGTTGTTCGCCGATGACCTTCTTGCAGACAGCTTTCAGATCGTCCGACCCACGCAGCCAACAGGGTGTTGTCCCGCACAGCTGGACAAAATGCTCTCCGACCGGCGTTAGATTGAACATTGTGTAGAAAGTCACAACTTCCATTGCGCGCATGTGAGGCATGTCGAGAAAATCGGCGACATGCCGAATGGCGGGCTCGGGCAGCCATCCGCCGGCCTGTTTCTGTGCACGCCATAGCAATGCAATGATTGCGGAGGCCTGTCGACCATCCGGGTATTTTTTCA
>JAJFGY010000076.1 GCA_021775935.1 Alphaproteobacteria bacterium | reverse complement strand
TGCAGTTGGTCCAGGCGATCTGGTTTTATGCGTGAACGCGGCCCCGAACCATATGACGGGGCAGCCTGTGCCCCTCCTCGCCGGGGAGACCTACCGGGTCTACGACGTCTTGGAGTTGATGTGCCCCTGCGGGCGGTCCGATGCGCTTCTAGATGTCGGTGTGGATTTCGCGTGGTGCCAGTCACGCTTCCGGCTGCTTCCCAAGCCAAAAATCGAGCAGAAGCCCCGCAAAGTCTCAGCGCCGAAAGAAACAGAAAAAGTGTGATCTGCGGCACTTTCGGTCGCATAGGGCGCCGTCCCTACACGCTCATGATCCATCCAGCTGGGCTTCACCAAATTTTTTCAGGGCGCGGATGACGGGCAAGACCGCCTTCGCCTTCTCGGTCGTCACATAGTGATAGCGGGTAGGCTTTTGCTGATAGGGCACTTTCGCCAAAAACCCGTGGTCAACCAATCGCTTCAAACGGTCTGCCAGCAGGCTCGTTGGTATGTTCTCTGAGCTTTGCTCAAATTCTGCGAAGGACTTTCGATGGAAGACCAATGCGTCCCGCAGGATGAGCAGCGTCCACTTGTCACCGAGAATATCCAGTGTGCGTGCGACAGGACAATGAGACCGATGTAGCTGTTTCATACTGGACCTCCTAATTTCCGCCCTGACCGCGCCATGCGCCGAGCTTCAAGGACACAGCGATCATAATGCCGTAGAGCAGCATCGCGGCTGCGGCACCGATAAAGATCCCCTGCATTTCCATGTTGAACCAAAAGGCCAGTATCCAGCCGCCGCCGACGGCAAACACAAAACGCACAATCGTTGCCGCAATCGGCCAGCGCATCGCACCAGCCCCCTGGCTCGCAAAATAGAGAGAGAGGCCAAGTCCCTGGAAGGCAAAGAACGGCCCCACAATGCGGATATAGCTGCGTGCGGCCTCAAAGGTTTCGGGGTCGCTCGTGAATGCAGATATCCAGGCGTTGGGAAAGAGCGCGAGCAGCAGGCCCACCACGCCGGCAAGACCCGCTGCAAACAAGCCGCCCGTCCAGCCGATATGTTCTGCGCGCCCGATATTGCCTGCCCCAATACTGAGGCCCACCAATGACGTCATGGCGGCGCCGATACCAAACACAAGCGGGATGAGAAGGAACTCAATGCGCGAGCCGATGCCGTAGCCCGCCAGCGCTGCCTCACCATAGGTTGCAACCATTGCCGTGAGAAAGAGGATGCCGAAAATCGTGAGCAAGGGAGACAGGGATGCCGGCAGTGCGACCTTGAAGATGTCCTGGAACAGTGCCTTGGAAAACGAAATAAAGCGCGTGTCCAACTGAATGACACGGCCCGGTCGGCTGAGGATAAAGAGCATGACGGCGCTGACAAGGAACCCACTGGCAACGGCAGAGACTGCGGCCCCCACAATGCCCAATTGAGGCACACCGAAGAGACCCAACACCAAAACCCCGGACAGCGGGACTTGAATGAACGCACTGGCTATCATGAGGACAGCAGGCAGTTTCATATCGCCCATGCCACGAAACACAGCGCCGACAACCCCAATCAGCCAGATGAAGAGGCCGCCTACAAAGAGAACCAGACAATATTGCGCTGACTGTTCCAGCACGTCGCCGCTTCCCCCAAGAAAGGTAAGCAGCGCACGGCCAAACAGCAAAAACAGCACAAGGAAGAGACCGCTGCCTATGGCCGCAATGGCAAGGGCGTGCCAGATCAACTTCTGCGCTTTGTCGCGGTCGCCACTCCCAAGAGCCCGCGCCACTGAAGACGTCACCGCACCTCCCAGCGCACCACCCGACATGGCCTGCATGAGCATGAGAAGCGGAAAGGCAAGCGCGATGCTGGCAAGTGCGCTTGTGCCAAGCTGTCCGACAAACCAGACTTCAATCAGACTGACAGACGACTGGATCACAAAAGCCAGCGCATTGGGTGTCGCCAATCTGACAAGCAGCGGGGCGGGTGCAGACGTCAACAGGTGGTGGGTACGCTCATCCATCTAGCTCAGGTACTTTCTTGTTTTCGTTGAGGAGCTTTGGTTTCCGAAGTTATAACTTTCATAATCAAAGTAACAAAGCAAGCTGTCGAAAATGAACAGCCACTTGTGCTTGGTGCACAGGTGGCTAGGCGGGACAGGTAAAACCAAATACGCTCGGCCCAAATCAGGTTGTTGGGAGAGTGACATGGCCGATCCAAAAGAGTTTTACCCCGACGCGCAGCGCAAGATGCAGTCCGAACAAGGCGCCCATTCAGCCGATATGTTCTGCGCGTTCGATATTGCCTGCCCCAATACTGAGACCCACCAATGACGTCAGGACGGCGCTGACAAGGAATTCACTGGCAACAGCAGAGACTGCGGCCCCCACAATGCCCAATTGAGGCACACCGAAGGGACCCGCCACCAAAATTCCGAACAGCGGGTCCGCGTTGACGGTGCGACCAGTGTCACTGCATCGCGTTCTGCTGCCAATTGCCACCACCCGACATAATGAAAGTGACTTGTCCAGGCCCAAGCGGTTGGTCTCTTTTTGGGCGTTGGTAGAGGTAAGGATTCTTATTCGCCTCCACCATTTTGTCCACCAGGGCTTTGCCGACATTGCCCACCAGAGAGAAACCTGACGCGTTTCCTGCCGTGCCGACCCCGTGCTCGAGAGCACCCTTCGTCGCTCCTTTTATGGCGTTCGCCCCCCAGCCAGCAACCTTGCCAATACCTAAACCCATCACATAGGTGTCCGCGCCGCCAATAGCGCCTGCAGCAGTGGCTGCGAAGATCGCCTGCCGTGTACTCAATCCCTTCGAAATGGCGTAATCGTAAGTTTTTTTGGCATTTTTGCCGAACGCAATGGTGAGGCCAACCGTAGGATTAACAGCTCCCGCAACAGCCAGCCCCACATCCAGGCTCACCTTGGCCATAGTGTCGGCGAGTTGAGCAAGGTTCCCATTGTCGATAACGTCAATGTCGATCAGCACTTCATTGTTGCCGAAGTCGCGCGTGGTGCGAACAAGTTCATGAAGGGCAGCATCACCACCAATCGCTGGTTCGTTGGGGCCGCCAAGAGGGCCCGTATCAAAAAACGCCGGATCAGCCAGAATGGCGTCGATAAGCGTTTTTGGGTCATCCAGGTCTGGCAGAGGCGTAACCGGTGAGTCTCCAGGTATTGGAGTGCCACCAGGCACGTCAGAGTCGGTGGGGATCAGTGCCGGGTCTGTTGTAGTGTCGCTTCCAATCCGGCGCGCGACTGTTGGCTCATATTCCTTGATTGGTCCGCCATAGCCATCGAGCATATCTTCGTAGCGCTTCACCTCAGCCAGAAACCGTTCAGTGTCGAACTCGCTGCCATTAAACGTGTCCGCTTTATCTTGGTTCCAATCGATTTGACTCTGTATGTAACCGGCAGTTTCGCTGGCAACAGAGCGAATTTTGTCCATGTTGGCAGCAATGCCGCCGTCGATATCATCGACGGAAACGGAGAAGATGGCTTCCTGTCCGAAACCTTCCAGGAGAAGAAGGAAACGTCCATTGCCGTTCTCATCTTCCCGATATTTGATCTCTGTGAAATTCATTATTTCAAGTTGCAGCTCCACAGGGATTGCATCGCCTGACAAAATGTAATCCTGCCGTTCTTGCCGAATGCGCTGCTTTTCATTGTAGAAGGCACGGTATTCAGTATAAGGATCGTCAGAGTCTGGAAACATTTTTTCCGCGAGGCATTCCCAGCCGCAGAAAAACTCGTCAACAATCGTCGTTCTCGGGGGCTCTGCAAATGCCTTTATGTCTTCATTGTCCCCAAGAACGTAGACAAATGTTGGTACATTTTCTTTGTCAATTTTGGGCGGTTGGGCATCACCGGGTGCGTCTCCCGGTATTTGAGGCGCATCGGTTGTATCCGGTTCAGAGGTAGGTGGCACTTTAGGAGGTTGCGGCACGCGCAGGATCGGCGGCACGGGAGGTTTGGGTGGTTGCGGCACAAAGACAGGCGGTTGTGGCGGGTGCGGCATATTGTGGTGCTGCGCCGAAGCCGGTGCAGCGCCAACAAAGCTTAGAGCACCCGCGAGGAGCAGACGGGGAATGAAGGAGCGAATGTTCATTGGTTGGCCTCCCCTGGAACAAAGCTCTGCGCCACGGCGAAGGTTGCCGGTGTGTCGATCTGGGTCGGGGCAGCGGCGAAAAGGGCTTCGATGCTCATGTTCGAGCTGGTGCTGAGGTCAATTTGACCTTCAAGAACGGCGACCCGCCAGCCGTCATAATCCATCACATAGTGAGACCCCATAACAATTTTTTCGCCGTTGTGCGTATTGCTCACACTTGCGTAGAGGTGTGCATTGCCTGGTATGCGGTCGAATGTCGTCGCGACGATTGCGCAGCTGCAAATACCGCTAGCATCGTTCACATCAATCGCGTGTTCAGCGATGAAGGCCATCATCTCCAGATGATTGTTTGAAGCATCATTCAGCATCTGGGATGCTTTTTCCGTTGGCAGTAGATAAAGCCGAATGTCAGGGTCAACAGGAACTGCGAGTTTTAGTGCCACATCAGAGACGTAAATTTCAGCGCCATCGAAGACATACTCAACGCCAAAAGCGGTAGCCGCACGCCGTCCAAGCTGGTCTGCGAATTGGAGCGTCCCATAGATGCGCCGCCCTCCTTCAAAACTATTAGCGGGGCCGATGAAACTCACTGTGACGCTTTCAACATAGAAACCGTCATAGCGAAATGGTTTTTCGTGCAAACGGTCGGCCATGCTGGGGGCAAAGACCACGGGTGCTGTGTCCAGGGAGCCATCAGTACGCATGCGGGCGACAATGGCCATTGTCACCTGTGCGATGTCGTCAGGTGCCTGATCTAGTGTTGTGGTTACCGGTTCATCGAGTGAAAAGAACCGCAACGCCTCACCTGGTTCGGCAAGCACGTTAGTGGCGAGGCCTAAAAAGCACACAGCTAAAAGACCGCAGATGCGCGGGAATTTCCAATGGCTCAAGAACAATACTCCCCAGAGTTCAAGCGCCGACCACTGGTAAGAAATAGGCCTGCAAATGAGGGAGAACAAGGGGATGGTCTATTTGTCGCACTTTAAGTGTGAAATTAAGAGCGCACCCTTGGGAAGGAAATGGTTGTTGGAAAACCAAGGTGATCGTCATTATTCGCAGAGCAAATCTCCAGAAGCCCTACGAGTACCTTCATGCTAGGCAAGGAGAAGGAGAGCAACAGCAGCAACCTTTCTGAGACAGACAGAGGATACGAAGTGGCCGATCCAAAAGAGTTTTACACAGACGCGCAGCGCAAGATGCAGTCCGAACAAGACAGCTCCAATCTCGCTGACGCAATGGCTGCAGCCATCGTCTTTGATGAGTTGCAGGATGATCATCGCGCCTTTATTGAGACCCGCGACTATTTCATGCTCTCCACTGTGAACGCGGAAGGCGAGCCGACTGTTTCCTATAAAGGCGGTCCCGTCGGTATTGTGCAGGTGGTGAGCGCGAAGAAACTTGCTTTCCCGAGTTTTGATGGCAATGGGATGTTTTATTCCATGGGCAATATTGCAGACGCGGGCAAAATTGGCATGTTGTTCATCGACATGGAAACGCCCCACCGGGTTCGCGTGCAAGGCACTGCGAAAGTGAGCAAGGACACCGACCTGATGGCACGCTTCCCTGGTGCCAACATGGTGGTCGACGTTGAGGTGACCTCTGTCTTCATCAATTGTGCGCGCTACATTCACAAGCACAAACGTCTTGAAGCGTCCAAATACGTACCCAACGAAAAGGGTGAGCAACCCTTCCCTGCGTGGAAGCGCATTGATCTGTTGCAAGGAGCCTTGCCCGACAAGGATCAGGGCAAGGCGGAGGAGGCTGGCGGGCTCATAACTGCCGAGCAATATCAAAAGGCACTTGAAGAGGGTCAGTCCTAAGAAGCTCTGGGCGGCTTTGGTCCCGGTGGATCCGGACCTGCGCAATGACGTGCGCGCTGTCTATGGCGTTTGTGGCGTTGCCATCAGCCTGTCTGCTCTTGAGCAACACAGGCGACAACAGGTTTTCAACCGCGATCATTATGTGGTCAGTGCAACAACGCCTCAGCCTTGAGTGGGCGACGGCAGCGTGCGCACTATAGATGGAGGAAGGTCGCAGCAAGCTGCAGAAATGGCTAATGCGAAGCCAGCGAAGACATCACCTTGGACACTCATCGTGATGCGGCGGCTTCCCAATCGAACTGACGTGCAGCCGTCAGGAATTTCCGAAGAAGTGGTGTGTCTTCTCGTCCATAAGGTGCAACAAGGGAGACTTCCCGATTGATTTCCGGCTCAATCACCTGCCGTGTCGTCAAGCCATCAAGAATGACGGACTCTTCTGGAATGAGAGAGACGCCGAGCCCTGATTGTGCAAGCGACTGGATCCAGTCCTCCCGCTCGCTGCGGGCCGCAAAATGAATATCAATGCCCGCGCGCTGGCCTTCAGCAATGAATGTGTCGCGAAACTCACACTCCAGACGGTCAAGATAGGGTTCGTGAAAAACCTCTTCCATGGTGACGGTGGTTTTCTTCGAGAAAGGATGATCTTTTGCGCAGGCGACGACCATAGGCTCCGTGTAGAGAGGCGTGTATTTCAGATGCGGCTCGTCTGGGATAGGGGCACCGACAAGTGCGCAATCCACAAATCCACTCGTCAGCATGGGGCCGATCCTGTCACGCGCTGCCTCGCGCAGAACCATTTCAACCTTAGGATTAGCTTTGCGGAAGGCTTTTAGGAAGGCCTGCGCACGTCCAGGCCCGATCGTACACATGACCGCGACCTGTATTTGGGGCATGTCGCCATGCACCAGCCGTTTTGCGGTCAGTTCTGCGCGACTTGCCGCCGCATCTACAGCAACAAATTGCTCGCGCATCAATCGGCCGAGATGGGTTAGGTGAGTGTGTTTGCCTTCCCGGCGAATGAGCACACCGCCTACTTCCTCTTCCAGTCGCTTCACCGCTTTTGTCAAAGCTGGTTGCGACAATCCAAGGCCTGCGGCTGTCTGAGAGAAATTGAGAGTCTCACACAGACGTAGAAAGTAGCGAATTTTGCGAATGTCCATCGGCGCGTTCAGTCCAATTGTGTTTGAGCGGGCGCCCAATTGAGATGCCTTATCGCGACGTTACCATCTGATGTCGGCACTATCTGTTATCGAAACCATAACCTCAAGACCCAGTCCGTCTGGCCATCGGGGCTGGCATAGTCCGGCAACATCTGGGAACAAATGAGGAGCAGACGCCGATGTTGAAGATCGTTTTCACACTCTTGAGCGTGTTTTGGGCAACCACCGCTTTTGCACAAAATATCAACGAAGCGACTTTTAACGCTGACGGCGCGGTCAACGCGCCGACGGATTGGCGTAAGTGGGTCTTCGTTGGAACACCCTTGACGCCCAACGCGCTGAACGGCGGAGAAGCCGCATTCCCTGAATTTCACAATGTCTATGTTGAGCCAAGCGCATTCGCCCATTTCGAGAAGACGGGGGAATGGGCCAATGGTACGCAGATTGCCAAGGAACTGGTGTTGCTGCGATCCCATGATGGGTGTGATGAAGATACTGGCGCCTGCTTCGAAGTCTCAGGTCAGGGATATTTTCAAGGGGAATTTGCGGGCCTTGAACTCACGGTGAAAGACACGGACCGGTTCTCAGACGAGCCAGGTGGCTGGGCCTATTTCTCATTTGGTCACAAAGCCGAGCCTTACGCTGAAACGGCAACAGCCTTTCCGGCGGCAAGTTGCAATGCCTGTCATGCAGCCAGTGCAGAAACGGACTTTGTGTTCACGCAATTCTATCCCGTCCTGCGCGCCGCGATGCCGAGATAAGCCATGCAGAACATAATCTCAGCTGCCGTGGCAGCATGCACAGTTTTCATTTCAATCAGTGCCGCAGCAGCCATGGGCAGAGACTATCAGGCGAACGGCTATGACATAGCGGTGGACGATGATGGCAGCATTCATATGCCCGATGTCGATTTCCGCACTGAATGGACCGCACTTGGAACATTTTCAATCGCCGGAGACGAAGAGGCCGAAGGCTTGCATGTTGTCTATACGCAACCCGGCGTTGCACAACATTTTCGCGCCACCGGGATGTTCCCTGATGGCGCAGTGTTGATAAAGGAGCTGCTTTCCACCAGGACGGAGGATCTCACCACCGGGACAGTCTCTTATGCTGCCGAGAGATCAGGTTGGTTTGTCATGATCAAGGACGCCAAAGGTCGGTTTGAGGAAAACAGCCTATGGGGTCATGGATGGGGATGGGCCTATTTTGACGTTGCCGAGCGAACGACACCCGTCACCACCAATTACAAAGCAGAATGCATGGCTTGCCATGTGCCAGCTCGGGCAACAGACTGGGTCTACACAAGGGGATATCCTGTCCTCGAAACTCGGTGATTTCTGGAAGGGGCCAATGCTTCTTAGAGATTTGGTGGACGGCTATGCTGCCCCTGGCAAGGTGATGTGGATTGGTGTGCGTCCGGAACGGCGCGCGCCACTTCTTGCTCTGCCTGCCGTGATGATAGAAGAGACCGGTATTGATGGGGATCATCGGAGTAAAGCGGGGAAGCGGGCGGTCAGTCTCATTCAATGGGAGCATCTGCCCGTCATCGCTGCACTCGCGCACAAAGATGATGTAATGCCCGAAGATCTGCGACGGAATTTTGTCGTTTCTGGGGTTAATCTTCTGGGGCTTCGCAAACGCAGATTTCGAATTGGCGACGCCGTGCTTGAAGGAACAGGCATCTGCGCGCCGTGTTCTCGCATGGAAGAAAACCTGGGCGAGGGTGGGTACGCGGCAGTCAGAGGGCATGGCGGGATCACCGCAGACATCATTTCGCCTGGTCTGGTGACACTTGATGATTTGGTCGAACCTATCGCTCTGTCTTAAGACGCGGCCAAGCCTCTCCACACAATGTCGAATGTCTCGCGCAGCAGTGCGGGCTTAACTTTCTTTTTGTCGCGTGCAGCTGTTTTTGCGAGTTGTACTGCAGGTGCCATCAGGACGGCCTGAATGGAGGCGACGGGTGCTTTTGCCAGGGTGCCATCTTTTATGGCATTGGTCATGACGCCCTCAAGCTTCCGGATTTTTTTGGAAATGCTCGCCTCGTTGGCTGTGTCGATCAGGTGCGCGGCACCAACGGTTTCTGAGAATAGAAACTCGTTTGGCCGGGCAACAACAAAGTCAAAAAGCGCAAACCACATGTTGCGGATTTTGGTAGCAGAATCTTCACCGCTATTTGCCGCTTCAAACATCGCGTCAAACCAATCGGTCTTGATGTCCAGATAGGTTTGCTGAAGCAGATCTTCTTTGTTGGAGAAATAGAGGTAAATCGTGCCCGCAGAAACACCGGCACGCTTCGCGATCTTGGAGATGGAGACATTCGCGAGACCGCCTTCTATGACCACAGCGATGACGGCATCGCGAATGGCCTGTCTCTTCTCGTCGTCTTTTGGTCGCGCCACGGGTGCCTCAAAACTCTTGAACAGCGGCGATTATGCCATTTCACTGCCAAAGACCAAAGCCTGGAGTGAAAACCGGCTAAATCGCAGATAATGTGCGGCAAATGTCGATGAGGGCCTGGGCTGTTTCCGCAGGGGCCAGAGCAGGATGAAGGTGGGTGCCCTTGAGACGCGCCACGGGCCAGCCGAGTTCCTCGGCGCGGCTCGCTTCATCTTCAAAGACCGGAGAGGTTTGAATGTAGCCCCGCGCACATGCAGACCAGTCAGGCATTTCGAATGCATCCTCAAACCAGCTCAACGGAAGGCGCGGCAGTTCCGCAAGGAACAGCGCTTTGGAGGCATTGTCTATGGGTGTGCCTGCAAGGAGATCGCCGTCCCACCAATCTGTCCAGATAGGGAGCAAGCCCTCGTCAATAGGGAGCGTCCGAACGAAACTCATGAAATCGGCTTCGACAGGTGGGGTGAGACCTTTTTCAGGCGGCATCATCGCATCAAGGCAGATAACAGCCTTCGCCCTCAAAGAGGCGGCAAGAGAGGCAGCAACAAGGCCCCCGGCGCTGTGCCCCACGAGGATCGGTTCATTGATTTTTGGCAGAACATCCATGAGCCTTTGTGGCCAATCGCGCCAGGCAGGCAGCCCACGCGCAGGATCGGGTGTCGGCACATGCGCCATGAAGCCCTGTGTCTGCAAAACCGCAGCGGTGGGCGCCAGGGAAGAGGGGCCGACAAGAGGGCTGTGTATGAGCACAAAGGTGGTCATGGGGGCCAATATAACAGGCACTGTTGGTTTTAATGGCATTATAAGTGTCAATTGTCCTATGATACCCAAAAGACGCACTGAACGCGCAGGGGGATACATTATGGTTCGCACGTCACGTCACGCCATCACACGAGGCCTGTTGGCCGGTGCTGCGGTACTTGCTCTGAGCAGCACATTTGCGGTTGCCGACACGCGGCCCAACGTTGTGGTGCTGCTCGTCGATGATGCGGGCCTCATGGATTTTTCTGCGTTCGGTGGGGAGGCCCGTATGCCCAACATTGATCGCTTGGCAGCTGCGGGGACCAAGTTTACGGGCTATCGCACCTCGCCATCCTGCGCGCCATCAAGAGCCATGCTGCTCACGGGCGTCGACAATCACCGGACCGGCATTGCCACCATCCCCGAAGTAGTCCGATCCCAAGACAGAGATAAGCCTGGCTATTCAATGAGCTTAGAGCCGGGTGTGCTGACGGTCGCCGATCGCCTCAAGGCGGCAGGCTATCGCACGTACATGACGGGTAAATGGCACCTGGGAAGTGAAGAGGGCGATCTGCCCAACCACCATGGCTTTGACCAGTCATTTGCATTGGATGCATCCGGCGCGGACAATTGGGAACAAAAGCCCTACATGCCCTACTATGCAACGGCTCCCTGGTTTGAAAATGGCGTTGCTGCCGACCTGCCTGAAGACTTCTATTCATCGAAATTCATGATCGACAAGATGATCGATTATATCGGCGAGGGTGGTGAGAGCGACGAACCTTTCTTTGCCTATATTGGTTTTCAGGCCATCCACATTCCTGTCCAGGCACCTCGTGAATTCATCGAAAACTACGAAGGTGTTTATGATGAGGGATGGCAGGCCCTGCGCACCGCGCGTTGGGAACGTGCGCAGGCTCTCGGCCTGATACCGGAAGGGGCGCCCCTTGCTCCCATGTATGCAGGCTCTCAAGACTGGGATGCTCTGAGCGTGGAGGACAAATACTTCTTTTCCAAAAGCATGGCGGTCAATGCGGGCATGCTGGAAGCCATGGATTTCCACATCGGTCGTCTGATGGATCATTTGGAAGCGTCCGGTGAACTTCAAAACACCCTCTTTGTTGTGACAGCCGACAACGGACCTGCCCCAAGCTCCATGGCGACGGTACCTGCGATGAAGCTGTGGATGGCGCTGAACGGTTACAATATGGACGTTGAGACCCTCGGCGAAAAAGGCAGCATGGTGTCGATTGGCCCGGACTGGGCGAATGCGGCTGCTGCCCCGAGCGACCTTTTCAAGTTCTATGCGGCCGAAGGTGGCATTCGGGTGCCCCTCATCATCTCAGGTGCTGGCCTTGATGCACGGGCACCAGTCAGCTCCATTGCGATGGTGACCGACCTGACCCCCACAATCTTGGACTTTGCAGGTGTGGACGTCGCTGACAATGAACCCGTGCCGATCAATGGACGCAGCCTGCGCCCCGTGCTTGATGGTGTTGCGTTGGAAACCCATCCGGCGACGACGCCACTCGCGCTTGAAGTGTCAGGGAACTCTGCTCTGTTCCTCGAAGGGTACAAGCTCACCCGAAACTCATTGCCCTATGGAGATGGTGTTTGGCGTCTCTACAATCTGGCCATTGATCCAGGAGAAACGAATGATCTGGCAAGCGTCGAGCCTGACCGCAAGCAAACCATGCTGGCGCACTATCAGGATTACGCAGATGAATTTGGCGTGGTTGAGCTGGGGGACGATTTCAATCAGGTGGCCCAGATTACTGCCAACATAGTTCCGAGATTACTCAAGCGAAATTGGTGGGTTGTGTTAGTCGCAGGTATCGTCCTGGTTGGCGGCTTGGGATTTTTAGGACGGTTCACGTGGAGGAAAATGCAAAATGCCTGAAGGAGGAACGCCCGACCGCACCAAAAAGCATGTGATGCATGGCCTTAAGCTTTCATTGTTTACAGGAAAACTGGAAGCCTACTTTCGGGTGAAAGGCATTCCCCACGACTATGTGGAGATGGACAGCAGCGATTTTAAAAAGTGTGCCAAGGCGACCGGTATTGCACAAATGCCTCAGGTCGAAACGCCAGACGGCAGCTGGTTGACAGATACAACAGCCATCATCGCGAAATTTGAAGCAGAGGGCGGGGAGCCCCAACTGACACCGCCGACGGCCGTGGCGCGGTTTGTCAGCCTGCTGTTGGAAGATTTGTTTGACGAGTGGTACTGGCGGCCAGCGCTCTACTACCGTTGGGCGTTTGACGAAGACGCGGCCCTCATGAGTTCGCAGATTGCGCGCACGATGATGCGTGACATGCCGATGCCCTACTTTCTGCGGAAGCAGTTTATCCTCTTTCGTCAACGCAAGGTTTACCTGAAAGAAGATGGTGTGACCAAAGCGACCGCGCCGGTCATCGAGGCGCATTACCTTGAGACCCTTGATGTTCTGAACAGGATCTTTGCGGAAAGACCCTTCCTCATGGGGGCCCGGCCTTGTGAAGCTGATTTCGGATTGTTCGCTCCCTTCTTCCGGCATTTCTTTTCCGACCCTACTCCCGGCTTGATCATGCGCGAACAGGCACCGCATGTTTGTGAGTGGGTCACGCGTCTCTGGGCGTTGCGGCCGGAGGATCTGAAGAACGCACCACAAATCACCACAGTGCCGGATGATCTCGGATTTTTCTTTGAGATGATCGGCAGCGACTATTTTCCCTATTTGCAGGCAAATGCCGATGCAGCCGACCGCGGTGACAAGATGGTGCAACACAAAGCTCAAGGAACAGACTGGTCTGTCCCGACAGCACCCTACCGAGTGTATTGCTTGAGTGAACTTCGCCGGGAATTTCGCGCCCTGGAAGAAGACAATCGACAAATGGTCAGGGACCTTATCGGCACGCGCGCCAGCCTTCTGGACGCACCACCGACAGATGCAGGCAGTCCGGACACCTTCGTTGGTGGCAAAAAGCTCGTTACCCGCCTCTGGACGTGACTCTATGCCAGCTGCGTGGACGCGAGCAGCTCTTCATCGATAGAAACACCTAGCCCAGGTGCATTTGATAGGGTGACTCTGCCGTCTTTCTGAGTGAGGGGCGTTTTCGTCATGTAATCCCTCCGCTCAATGCTCCAGGTCGGTGGGTCGAACGGAAACTCCACAAATGGCGCACCACCGATCCCTGCGACCAAATGCAGGTTTGCCAACACACCCAGCCCATTGGTCCAAGTGTGTGGCGTGAAGATGGTTTCCGTGTCACGCAATTTTCGGCCCAGGTCTGCAAGACCCGTAATGCCCCCAACAAGGGCGACATCAGGCTGCACAATATCAAACGCGCCACCATCAATCATCGTCTGAAGGCTGGAGAGCTCCCGGGTCATTTCACCACCTGCTATTTTTACTGACGTCGCATCGCGCAGGCGCTGATGTCCCACAAGGTCTGCGCGATGAAGCGGTTCTTCCATCCAAAAGACATTGAGGCGCTCCAACTCACGCGCAACAGGCAGCGCATCTTCAAAAGCCCAGGACGGATCAGTGTCCCAGGGCATTTGCCATCCTTGATTGCAGTCGACCATCAGGGAAAGCCTGTCACCGACGCGTGCGCGCACCGCTTCAAGGCCCTCAATATCGGCGCGCCAGCCGCCATTGTCTCGCGAGCGAAAGCGGATTTTCATTGCTGGAAAACCCTGTTCCAGAAACTGGGTGGCCAAATCAGCAAGCTGTGATGGGTCATGAAGAGCGCCGGATGAGGCGTAAACCGGCACGATGGGGTCCACGCCACCCAGCATCTTCCAGATAGGTTGTTCCTTGACCTTTCCGGCGAGGTCCCAAAGGGCGATATCTAGTGGCCAGCACCGGCCATAGTGAAAATCTATGTGTGAGAGCACGATATTGTGGCGATCAAGGTCGAGCGGATCTTGCCCAACAAACAATGTTTCATGGCCATCAAATCCCAGCATGAGGTCGCCGGAGCCAACACCCTGCCGACCTTCATTGTCCGTCACCCGAACGATGGTTGCATCAAAGTGTGCCCTTGCGCGTCCATCCCATGCGGCGTGGAAGGGTGGGTCAAGAGGTAAGCGATGGTGGGTAATCTCTATTTGGTCAATGACGCTCATGTGGCTATTTCATCCCCAGACGAAGTGCGTAGCTTGTCGCGCCAATTCATGAGGGCAGGAAGCACAATGACCGTACAGACAATCACCCACAAGATAGCAATGGTCAGCAGAATACCCATGCTGGCCAAACCCCAATGCCTGGACAAGGAAAGAGCAGAGAAGGCGCCGATGGTGCTAAGTGCCGAAAGGACAATTGCTTGGGGTGTGCTAGACGCCATCACGGTGCCAACGGTGTCTTCATGTCGTCGACGGAGAACGAAATGAATGCCGCTATCAATACCCAATCCGAAAATAAGCGGAAGCACGATGATATTTGCAAAATTGAAGGAGACACCGAGAAAATTCGCGCTTGCCACGGTGAAGCAGGCTGCAAGGGCAAGGGGAGCCAACACCAGGATAGCGTCGATTGCTGATCTCAATACGATGAGCAACAAGAAAGAAATGCCGCTCAAAGCGATGATGCCCGCGAGATAGAAAGACTGCACAACCAAGCCGCCAACATCTGCCTCGGTCAGTGCGCGCCCAGTGGCTTCTGGTGCAATGGTCCTCACCGCGGAGACGAATGTTTCGAGGTCTTGATAGTTGAGCAAGGGCTTTGCAGAGATCGCGGTTACGCGAATTTCCCCGCCGGTTCCAACATGCCGTGAACGCAGCGCTAGCGGCAAATCATCGAACGCGACCATATCTGCTGAAAGGGCCTCACGAAGCCGTTCAACATTTCGCAAAAGGGGTGCCGTAACGTGGGTTTCAAAACCAGCAAGCGCTTCACCGGTGGCATCATCGTCACTCAGTACGGTCAGCGCGACGGCCAGCTCCTTGAGCGCTATTGTAAGAGCATCTGTTCCTTCGAGCGAGGTACCTTTCGCCGTAAAGACCCGCAGCGCTTTGGACCGTTCAGCATCTGACAAGGGCCCACGCGGTTCTGCGGAGAGCGCTGGCCAGAGAAACCCCTCGGCGTCACCCAGAATGGCGAGCTTCAATTCCTGATCGTCCGGTACATAATCTTCAGGAATGATGACCTTACTTACCTGTGGCAATAGGGCGAGCCGTGCGGCGAGATCTTCGGCCTCGGCGTTTGAGGAGACAAGCACATCTGCAGCATAATCGGTGACGATGCCGTCTGATTGAAGTTCGAGCAAAGTGACGACGGACTCAGAGCTCGCATCGCGGATCGCCAGTGTGCTGAAATCAAATCGCGGTGGACCGGCAATCGCAATGGCAATAAGCGCGGCCAGAGCCACGCCGACACTTAAAGTGATGGAGTGCCCTGTCAGCCAGCGGGACGCACGGTCCCCGACAAAATGAGGCATATGCGACTGCGCCCGATCATTGCCAAACAGCGTCAGAAGTGACGGCAAAACGGTAAAGCTGGCAATGAATGCGAGGAAGAGAGATCCCGCAGCAATGATACCAAGCTCTGCGAGGCCACGATATTCCGTGGGTACGAACGCCGCGAAGGCAATCGCGGATGTGGTCGCGCAGAGTGCAACAGCGCCGCCCATCGCGTCCGACGCAACCTTCACGGCGGTGAGGTGATCATTGCCGTTCTGACGCGCTTCGCGGTAGCGGAGTGATACGTGGATGCCATGGTCAATGCCCAATCCGATAAACAGCACAACAACAGCAGCAGAAATCATGTTGAGGCTACCGACTGAAAGGGCAGCAAACCCCATTGTCCAGGCAAGGCCGATAAAGAGCGTGAGAAGGATTGCTGCGATCAATCGCCATGACCGAAGAGCAAAACCCAACAGCACTCCGGCAAACAGGGTGGAAAGAATACCAGCCAAAAAGACGCTGTCCTGTATCGCCCAAATTTCATCGTCGGCGAGAGCAACACGGCCCGTGAGACGAATGCGCACACCCTCGCCGACAAACTGAGGCTCTGCGAGCAAGGATCGCATACTTTGAATGGCCGCGCGTTCTGCGCTTTGAGAGGAGTAGTCTAGCGCAGGCTGCACCGTGATGATCCGGCGAGGGCTGTTGCCATCATCATTGTCGACAAATCCCCCTAGGTGCGAGATGGGCTCCCCCGCATCAACAGCTTTGGCGATCGTGAGAAGTTCTGAGACCAGACGCTCAAAACTCGGCGGCAAAGTCTCTCCTGTTTCATGAGCTGTGATCCCCAGGGCTAAGAGATCGAAAACACCCTCAAGGGTTGGATTGGCAGCGATGGAGGCGAGGGCGGGTTCTGTATCGGCAAGCAAATCAACCTGGCGCTCAAGAGCATCTGGTTCGAGGTAGAGCAATCCATGTTTGCGAAAAAACGGATCACCTTCCGCAAAGAAGACATTCTTGTAATGCTCAGGATCTGCATCCAGTCTTGTGAATATTCGTTCCGCAATGTCCTGCGCTTGCGCGCCGGTTGAGGCATCAACGACAATTATCAGCGAGTTTAAGAATTGCGGGAAGGCTTTATCAAAAGAGGCATTTCGTTGTTTGAAGGCGGCAGTCTCCGCGACCAGGCTCTCTTTGTCGGAGTTAAACTGAAGAGTGGTGGCGACCAGAGTGAAACTTGCGGCAGCGACAGCCAGCGCCAGTCCCAATGTGAACCAGCTGCGTCTGGCCGAAAAAAGGGCAGTCTCTGTAAGGGCATTCCTGAGAACCTGAGAAATACTCAACGCCAAACTCTGATCTTTCACTTCAAGTGCAGCGTAATGAATACGATGCGTAAGAATGGGGACGTGCTGTCTCTAGACTGTATAATGGCCCAACTGTAAGAGGGGACCAAACTTAGTGTGGTTGGATAACAGACGCGTGGGAACCAAAGTGAAATATCTCGTAGCACTATGCTTGCTGCTCGGGCTTGTCGGGCTCATCAATCCCGTATCAGCAGGCGAAGACGTCTTGGTCGCGCAAAGGGCAGAGATTGCGCCTGACGCAGTGGTTTTTCAGTTCATCGAAAGGGTTGAGAAAGCTCGAATATTGGACGCAGATGAGCGCTACCTGGCGCAGCTAACGCACCTAATTCCCGTTGTTGGTGATGCGTTCGATATGGGGGCAATGTCCGCGGCGATTGTTGGCAGGACGGTCTGGTATGGCTGGTCCCCTGACGAGCAGGCAGACTTTGCAGAGCATATGACAGAGTTTTTGGCCGCGACCATTACCACCCGCTTAGAGTTGGAAACCGACGCGCCGACAGAAATCCTGACGACAATTGACGGGCCGAGAGGAACAAAAATTGTTCAAACCTGCTCAACGCAAGATGGTGAACCTATTCGCGTAGACTATCGTCTTGCAAAGATTGATCGCGGCTGGGCCATTGTCGATATTGTCGCCGATACCAAAGTTAGCGAAGTTGCGCGGCGCCGGGCAGAATTTCTGGGCATTATCAGAAGCCAGGGCCATGCAGGCATCATTGCAGCGATTGGCGAGAAACTGCAGCAAATGCAAAAGACGGGCACATAGGGCCGGATCATCAACATCACATGAAACACTGTAGGAGGAACGTCAGATGGAAATGTCATTGAAGGGAAGAGTGGCTTTGGTCACAGGGGGATCGCGGGGCATTGGCCGTGCTGTATCGCTCGCACTGGCCGGTGCAGGCGCCGATGTGGCGATCAACTATCGTCGTGATGACAAAGCCGCAGAAGAGGTTGCCGGCGAGATCAGAAATCTTGGCCGTCGCGCGGAAACCTATGCGGCTTCAGTAGATGATGGGGACCAGGCGGCAGCACTGGTGGAAGCCGTCGTGAAGGATTTCGGGTCTCTCGGTATCCTTGTTAACAATGCTGGCATCGCGAGCCGTGGGCAGAGCGTGGCAGACACGGACCCGGCAGAACTGGAGCGGGTCGTTCGCGTCCATTCATTGGCACCCCATCGTCTGTCCCAACTTGCTCTCCCGACCATGCGGCAGGAAGAACGTGGTGACATCGTGATGATTTCAAGCGTTGCGACCCTCTCGAACGGTCCCAACGGGGCGCCATACAATATGGGGAAAGCAGCAATGGAAGCACTTGCCCTCACTCTCGCAAAGGAAGAGCGCAAGCACGGCATTCGCACCAACATCGTCTCGCCCAGCTTGACTGTCACGGAGATGGGAACACGGTTGGTGAAGGCACGCTCAGGTGCAGATATTCATGATCTGGATGCCACCTCACCCTTCGGGCGTGTCTCAGTTCCAGAAGATGTGGCCGCTGCGGTCTTGTTTTTTGTCAGTAACGCAAACCCCTACTGCAATGGGCAGAAGCTGAATGTGGATGGCGGCGGCGCATGACGCGACAGCTGCACATTCGCACGGTAAAGAAGTCGGACGGTCGTGATCTCTCCTTTTTTGGCTGGGAAGAACATGCCCGACCAATCGTGGCGGATCTCCCGCCACTTGAAGCCTCGGCGCCGCCTTATCGGCGTTGGCACCCGCTGCGCCATGAATGGGTAAGCTATGCGGGTGCACGTCAGGGTCGGACGTTTTTCCCCGACGCAGCCTCTTGTCCTCTCTGTCCGGCCAAAGGTCAGGGGCTCACGGAGATCCCTGCGGACGATTTTGATATGGCGGTATTTGAGAACCGGTTTCCGGCGTTTCGTCTGGATGCCGGGGAGGCAGAGCTTGTGGATGGTGATGAGCCGGCCATCGGTCGCTGCGAAGTTGTGGTTTTTTCACCCGATCACGGCGGGTCTCTGGGCGGGCAATCAGTAGAGCGTATTGAGCTACTGTTTGAA
>JAJFGY010000075.1 GCA_021775935.1 Alphaproteobacteria bacterium | reverse complement strand
TTCCCCCCCGCAAATCAGACGAGTTTGGTGGGCACCGTTTACCCAGAAACCGGCGGGTTTCTCTGACATACCGGACCGTCACGGTGGCGATAGATGACTAAATCAGACACCCATTTTTGGTCTTGTTGCGGCGCAGCATGGCATGGCGTATGAAGAGCGCTCATAAGTAGCGTTTTTTCCCAGAACCGGGTCTCCCACATCGTGATCAAGTCAACGTTTGCGGCATTTGCCGATCGCCTTTCTATTGCCGACTGGAAAGGCCCAGAGCTTCCTGTCTTTACGCCCAGAGTCCTCAAGACCGAAATCCTCTCTGGACTGACGGTGGCGCTGGCGCTGGTACCAGAAGCGGTGGCCTTTGCGTTCGTGGCGGGGGTCCATCCGCTTGTCGGACTCTATGCAGCCTTTATCGTGGGCCTAATCACAGCTCTGATTGGTGGCCGGCCGGGCATGATTTCTGGGGCAACCGGCGCACTGGCCGTGGTGATGGTGTCCCTCGTCGCGGTTCACGGTGTTGAGTACCTGTTTGCAACGGTCGTGCTGATGGGGATATTGCAAATTCTTGCCGGCGTCTTTCGCTTGGGGAAATTCATCCGTCTTGTGCCGCACCCCGTGATGCTGGGTTTTGTGAACGGCCTGGCCATCGTCATTTTCTTAGCGCAGCTGACGCAATTTCAGGTGGTGGATGCCGAAGGCATCAGAACCTGGATGACCGGCCTGCCGCTCGTGATGATGTTGGGTCTTGTGGCGCTTACGATGGCAATCATCTGGGTGATGCCAAAGCTCACAACGGCCATTCCTGCACCGCTCGCAGGCATTGGCATTGTCGCTGTGCTTGTTATCGCAACGGGAATTGATGTTCCCCGTGTCGGCGACCTTGCATCTATCCAGGGCGGGCTGCCAGAGTTCCACATTCCAATGGCACCCTTCACTTTTGAAACGCTGGAAGTCATCTTTCCTTATGCGCTGATCCTCGCGGCCATTGGTTTGATTGAAAGCCTACTGACATTGAACCTTGTCGGCGAGATGACGGGCAAGCGCGGCGGCGCATCCCAGGAATGTATCGCCCAGGGCACCGCCAATGTGGTCACCGGCTTCTTTGGCGGCATGGGGGGCTGCGCGATGATTGGTCAGTCGATGATCAATGTGAAGTCGGGTGGTCGCACAAGGCTGTCGGGCACGTCGGCCGCCCTCTTTCTTCTTGCCTTCATCCTGGTCGCCTCAAGCCTAATAGAGCAGATCCCGCTCGCTGCCCTTGTGGGTGTTATGTTCATGGTTGTCATCGGGACATTTGCTTGGCAGTCGCTGCGCATCCTGCGCCGTATCCCAATGACAGATACCGTCGTAATCCTGCTCGTAACTGTCGTGACTGTGATGAGCGATCTGGCCGTTGCGGTGGTTGTCGGTGTGATCGTTTCTGCGCTCGCCTATGCCTGGAACAATGCCTCCCGCATTCGGGCTTATGTGGATACGAACGAAGAGGGGGCCCGGGTCTATCAGATCGAGGGTCCGCTTTTCTTTGGCTCAGCGGACGCGTTTGGCGAGCTTTTCCATCCTGAGAAGGATCCAGATGTCGTGATCGTCGACTTTTTGGACAGCCGTGTTGTTGATCAGTCGGCCCTGCAGGCGATTGAAGCGCTCGCAGCGAAATATGAGGCGCGTAACAAGACATTACAGTTGCGCCACCTCTCGCATGATTGTCATCGGTTGCTGCAGCGGGCCGGGCAACTCATCGTCGACTCTGATGATGATCCCGACTACGCACTTGCCGTGGACTACTCTGTCAAAACAGGAATCCTGGGCGCCGGTCACTAATCAGGCGTCAGCGTGTGAAACGAACGATGGCCTGACAGGCAAGAGATCAATCAGTTTGCGCCAACGGGGGGCCGGCCGACTGAGTGATAGGTGACGCCTGCGCGTTCCATCTCCGCTAAGGTGTAAATATTGCGAAGGTCGATGATGAGCGGCTGTGTGAGAAGCGATTTGACCCGGCTAACATCAAGCAGGCGGAATGCATTCCACTCAGTCAAAATCAGCAATGCAGCTGCGCCGTCCATGACGTCGTAACTGTCCGTCCCCCATTCTACACCGGGAAGCATGGCTTTTGCCTGCTGCATACCTTCCGGGTCAAATGCCCTGATGATCGCACCAGCTTTTTGCAGCAGGGGGATGATGTCCAGACTAGGCGCATCGCGCATGTCATCAGTATTGGGTTTGAACGTAACCCCCAGGACGGCGAGTGTTTTTCCCGCTACATCGCCTCCACAGGCGGCAATCACTTTGTCGGCCATCCGGCGTTTACGTTCGCTGTTTGCTTCAATCACAGATTCAACAATTTGCATCGGTCTCCCAACTTTCCGGGCAGTATCGGTAAGTGCGAGGGCGTCTTTTGGAAAGCAGGATCCACCAAATCCGGCCCCTGCCTGCAGAAATTTCTGTCCGATGCGGGTATCGAGGCCGATGCCCTTTGACACGTCTTGCACATCTGCGCCCACCGCTTCGCAGATGTCGGAGATCTCATTGATAAACGTGACCTTCGTGGCCAAAAATGCATTGTTCGCGTACTTGATGATCTCGGCAGTCGTGCGCCCGGTCATGAGAACAGGTGTCTCGTTGAGAATGAGTGGGCGATAGATTGATCGCATCACTTCGCGTGCGCGTTCAGAATCTGTGCCAACAACGACGCGGTCGGGTTTCATAAAGTCATCAATTGCGGACCCTTCGCGCAGAAACTCAGGGTTTGAGGCGACATCAAAGTTGGCGTCAGGATTGGTCTTTCCAATAATTGCTTCTACTTCATCACCTGTGCCCACTGGCACGGTCGACTTGTTGACCACAATTGTGTAGCCGTCGAGCTTCGGTGCCAGTTCAGCTGCCACTGCGTAAACAGCGCCTAAGTCTGCGCTGCCATCGGTATCGTTCGGGGGGGTGCCGACTGCGATGAAGATGGCGTCCTGGTTACCTATGTCGTCATTGGCCCATGATGTGAAGCTCAACCGCCCGGCAGCGACATTCTTTTTGACGAGCTCGTCAAGGCCGGGCTCATAAATGGGGATTTCTCCTCCCCAGAGCCGCTCCAGCTTTGCTTCATCATTATCGATACAGACAACAGTGTGTCCAAGGTCAGCAAAACAGGCACCACTGACGAGCCCTACATAACCTGTGCCGATCATCGCGATCTTCATATATCAGCCTTCCCAAACGCCAAGGTCGTAACTTGCGGTCTGATCAAAATTTCTCATTCTGCGCAGGCCATGTGTGCGGCACTTTAGAACAGAATTACGACGGAGAAACGCACGAATACAGTTTTAGATGAATGCTTGCTCGGATGTCTCCGGAAAGTAGAATAGGACGGAACCGGGAGGCCATATTGGAGGGGCGTCCCAAAAGCGCGCTGCCGGGGGCCGGGTCCATGCTGTTTTTGTCATGACCGGCAGCACCTCCATCTGGAACTGACGAATGTCGAGAATTCTCCTTTGGTCTCTCATCGCCATTGCGCAGCAATAAACCTCTTGGCTGGTCTCTTCTCTCACTTGAAGTCGGTATCCTTTTGATTTTCTGGGCTGTTCATCCCCTCTGGACAGGCAAAGCCCTGCCGGTAAAAGTGGCTGGCGGCGACCGATCCGGCGGCATCGGTGACGGCAGCGGTTGCTAGCTCATCAACACCGGCGCTTCAGACCAGCTTTACGACCGGGACGTCCGGTGACAGTTCCACTGGATCAGGTGACACAGGCGGAGACGGTGGTGATGCCGGTGATGCGGGCTTGGCAGCAACCGGAAATGGTGGGACGAACACAGGCAGCACCAACGATGCGTCCAGTCCCGGCTGATTGGGTGTTTGGCGATTAATTAGATCGAGTTGAGAGACACAGGGGACTCCAGGAGTTGCTGAAAAAGCTCCGGAGAACATTGAGGGCGTTATGAATAAATCTATCAGGGTTTCCGCGCTAACATTAATTGCAGGGTCGCTGGCGATGTCTTTCGCATTCGCGCCGCATGCGTTAGCGGACGACGATTTCCCCGCAATTGCCGATCAACGTGGCACGCATGTGTTGGATCGAGAGCGTCCAGAATATGATGCTGTTGGGATCCATGCGGGATCATTCATGATCTATCCTGAGCTTGCGCTCGGCGTAACCTCTGATGACAATGTGTTTGGCACTCAGAACAATAGCGAAGGCGACATCTATTATGGTGTGAGCCCAAGTGTATCGATCGAAAGTGATTTCGGGCGCCACGAGCTGAACGTCAACGGCTATACAGATTCACGATTCTATTCTTCCGACACCTCCGAGGATCGATTTGATTGGGGTGTGGGCGTCGATGGCATCATTGAGGTGAGCCAGTTCACGCAGATCCAGGCGAATGCCGGGTATGATGAGCTGACGGAAGACCGGACCTCGACCAACCGGGTTGCTGGCGGCATCGAGCCAACAGAATATGATACGTTCAACGCCGGTATTACGCTCAATCAGCGTTTCAACCGTCTTACAGCGTCGGTGGGTGCCCAGTATACGGAAAATGATTACAAGGACGATGCGGCAGTTGGCGGTGGCGTTATTGATCAGGACTTTCGTGATCACGACAAGCTGGAGATCCCTGCTCGGTTGAGCTACGACGTGTCTCCCGACACCAGCATTTTTGTCGCTGGTTCCTACAACACCCGGTCCTATGACCAGCAACCACCAGCGGTTGCGGTCAATCGGGACTCCGACGGGTATGATGTCGGCGTCGGTGCGGCATTTGACTTCACCAACCTTATCCGTGGCGAAGCATTCGTTGGCTACCTGTCACAGGAATATGACCAGGCGGGCTTTGCGAAAGTTGACGGGATCGACTTTGGGCTGAACGGTGAGTGGTACGCGAGCGAACTGACAACCGTTACAGCGGGCATCAATCGCACCGTTGAGGAATCATCCACTGCGGCGTCTTCAGGTCATCTGGACACCACCTTTAATGTCGGTATTGCGCACGAATTGCAGCGCAACATTATCCTGTCGGCTGATGGTCTTTCCTTGATGTCGACTTTGAAGGCATCACCAGAGAGGACGAAACCATCTCAGCTGGTATTGCTGTCCAATATCTCGTGAACCGCAATGCAGCGATTGAACTTGGCTACGACTATACCAGTCGTGACTCCAATGCCGTCGGCCAGGACTATGACAAAAATGTTGTCGGACTGTCGCTCATCTTGAAATTGTAGGCTGGCGGGAAGGTCCTGCAGTCAATCAAACAGCTTTGCCTGATCGCTTTCTCAATGGAAGCGCTTAGGTTTGCGTTTGCAAAAAAGCCACTTCGGTGCCCTGCAACACAGCTGCAGTTAGAACACCGGTAATATAGGCGCCTGTATCGACCCCAATTCGATTGGCGCGAACCTGTGGTTCTTCCTCGGGGCAATGCCCGTGGACGACGCGTTTTCCAAAGTCTGATTGGGACTCCAGAAATTCATTCCGTATCCACCGCAGATCATGCTCATTCTGCTCGTCCAGGGGCACGCCGGGGCGCACGCCTGCATGGACAAAAAGATATCCTCCAAGCTCAAAGCG